>JAPLHZ010000157.1 GCA_026389365.1 Cyanobacteriota bacterium | reverse complement strand
GCCTTTTAACGGTGATTACGACGTTGAATGTTCAAGGACGGGATGTTCTTGAGTTTCTCACCCAAGTTTGCAAGGCATCTCGTTTTGGCTCGCCGATGCCCTCTTTACTCCCCAAAAGCTAGACCCCTTGAAGGCTTACTGTTGAACAACACGATTTATCCAAAACGGATCTCACGCTCTAAACAGGAAATGCGGCCCATTGAATCCAGACTAGAACGCAATCCAGAATTATCCACATGGGATGTCTTGACCCAGCCGACTAACGGGTAGTCTCATCGTTGGGAATCATCTAATGAGAATGTACAATCCACCCCCACCCTGGTGAAGTTCTTAAGGAACTTTGTAGGGAACCTTTGAATCCGACTGTAACTGAAGTGGCGCTGGCTCTGAGTGTAAATTGAAAAACTCTATCGGCGATCGTATTGAGTGTTCTCGTTGAGTTCGAGAGGCCTTTGCGTAATTTCCTAAAAATGGGCATCTCCAACCCATAACCCGACAGCTAACATCGTCAGCATCGGCAGAAGAATGTGATAAATTTATGCTACTCATCCCTGTGCGGTGCTGCCTCACATGGGCTTACTTGACAGATTGAGATTATTGTTTGGACCCTGACTATAACTTAGTCCATTCCCGATTCCAAGTTTACTGATGATGGTTTTGATGAGTTTAGGTTCTCGTGCAAGGGCAGTGTTTGTGAGATTTCTGAAAGGTCTGCTAAAGCCGAATATCCTATTGCCGATCGCGGGCTTTACTGGGGTTATTGCTCTGTGGTGGACTATTGCCTTATTTCGGCATGAAATGATGCCGACACCCCTCGAAGCCCTAACAAAAAATTTGGATGTTATCCTACATCCATTTTACCGTCGTGGTATTGGGGACTTGGGAATAGGTTGGTTATTGATAGAAAGTTTGCGCCGAGTCTGCATTGGCTTTTTACTGGGAGCCATGGTAGCGATTCCAGTAGGTATTTGGATTGGCTTATCGCACAATGCTTGGCTCGCCCTAAACCCGATTATTCAAGTCTTTAAGCCCGTTTCCCCCTTAGTATGGCTACCGATCGCCTTGGCTATTTTTAATTCGGCGGAGCCTTCAGCGATTTTCGTCATTTTCATTACATCCCTATGGCCAACTATTATCAATACAGCGGAGGGCGTAAACAATGTGCCTAAAGACTATTTAGAAGTGGCACAGATTCTGGAAATGCCCCGTTGGAAGCAGTTGCTAAAGGTCGTTTTGCCTGCCAGTTTACCCTACATTTTCACTGGCTTACGCATTAGCATGGGGATTGCTTGGCTGGTAATTGTGGCGGTTGAGATGCTGACTGGAGGGGTTGGTATTGGCTTTTTTGTGTGGGATGAATGGAATCGGTTGAACGTCAGTTCGGTATTTTTAGCCGTATTTGTGATTGGCTTGACGGGGCTAATTTTGGACTATGCCCTCGCTCAACTTCAATCCCTCGTGACCCATCGATCGACTCGCTCTTAAGCATTGGAGATGGTTATGAATACATTTTGGACGAGGCGCAGTTTTTTGCAGGGGGCTGGGACAGCAGCTCTGATCACCGCTTCTGGCTGTTATCAGAGCCAAAATCGTAATCCCATCGGCTTACCTGCTACGGCGCTGTCTGTAGAGCCGATTGTCGATCCTGCAAGCCTAGAAAAGTCAAACCTAACGGTCGGGTTTGTCCCAGTCAATGATTGCGCTCCCTTTGCGATCGCTTGGGAAAAAGGCTTTTTTCGTAAATATGGTCTGAACGTTACCCTCAGCCGTGAAGCCAGTTGGGGCAACTCACGCGATGGCATCATCTTTGGGCGCTTAGATGCTTCGCCCGTAGTATCTGGAGCTGTGACCAACGCCCGTACTGGGGCTGAAGGAGCGCGACCTTTTCCCCTCTGTGCAGCCATGACAATTCATCGCCACGGTAATGCCCTGACGATGAATCGCCAGCTTTGGGAAGGGGGCTTGCGTCCTTGGTACTCTTACAATGGTGACTTAGAAGCCTTTGGAAAAGATCTCCGCACTTACTGGGATAAATCGCCTATGGACAGCCGAGTCTGGGCCGTTGTACTCAGTTCCTCCATCTACGAATACTTTGTGCGCTACCTACTAGCTGCGGCGGGCATCGACTCGATCGGCCAACTACGGCTGATTATCACGCCGCCGCCCCAAATGGTCAGCAATACCCGCATTGGGGCGATGCAGGCATACATGGTGGCAGAACCTTGGAATACCCGTGCAATTTTGGGGAACGAAGGCATCGGCTTTACTTTTTTACAAGGGCGCGAAGTTTGGCGCGGTCATCCCGATCGTCTGCTGGCGGTGAGTGAATCCTTTATTGACAACTATCCCAAAACCTATCGATCGCTGGTCAAAGCGATGATCGAAGCTTGCAAATATTGCAGCAATCCAGCGAATCGGGTGGAGGTTGCCCGGATCATTTCCCAACGCAGCTTTACTGGAGCCGCTTTGAAACATACGCAACCTGGGATTCTCGGCAACTATAACTATGGCGGCTTTGACGGGCAGCCCCGCCTGATCGACAGCCCCGAAACCACTATATTTTTTGACCTACCCGATTCCCTATCGCCGATCGCTCACGACCATTCCACCTTCCTCTGGCAGTCCCAGTGCCTTTGGTTGATGACCCAAGCTGTTCGCTGGGGACAACTAGCCGAGTTACCCAAAAATGCAGACGAGATTGCCCGTCAAGCATGGCGCACCGATCTCTATCGTGAAATTGCTAATGAAATGGGTATTCAATGCCCCAGTGAAGACTCTAAACTCGAACCAAGTGCGGCCTTTATCGATCGCAAACTCTTCGATCCCAGCAATCCGATCGGCTATATCAACAGTTTTGAGATTCGCGCCAAGGCTCCTCAATTCTTTTTTCTTTCCTAACACTAAAACTCTTGCTGGGGTTAGTTTTCAATTGACAAAGGTGTCATCATATTTTTGTTGATTGGTATAATTTTGTTGTCTATCTTGTCCAAGCCCAATTTCACGCGCTCAACCAGAAAGCTTTATGACTTCTATGCTCACATCTACGAGTTCCAATTCTCCTCATGCTGGTAATGCTTTTCTATCCATTGAGCAAATTGTCAAAACCTACAGCAAACCCAATGGCGATCGGTTTGCTGTTCTCAATGGCATTGACATGACGATTGGTCAGCAAGAATATGTTTCCGTGATTGGTCACTCTGGCTGTGGCAAATCAACCCTAATGCGGATTATCGCAGGTTTAGAAAAGCCCACCTCTGGACTTGTCACCCTTGAAGGCAAAGTCATTCGTAAACCTGGCGCAGAACGCATGATGGTGTTTCAAGGTTATGCCCTGTTGCCTTGGCTGACCGTTCGCGAAAATATCCGCATGGCTGTAGATGAGGTATTTAAAACGATGAGTCGCAATGACAGAATTGCGATCGTGAATGAGCATATCGATATGGTCAAGCTGGTCGCCGCCGCCGATAAATATCCCCATGAATTGTCGGGCGGGATGAAGCAGCGAGTTGGACTCGCCCGTGCCCTCGCAACTCGTCCCAAAATGTTGTTACTGGACGAACCCTTTGGGGCGCTGGATGCCCTGACTCGTCCCAAATTACAGCAAGACGTGCTCGAAATCTGGGGACAGAATCCACAGGCGGTAATGATGATTACCCACGATATCGATGAGGCAATCTTCATGTCCGATCGGGTCGTGATGATGACCAATGGCCCCGCTGCAACGATTGGTCAAGTGCTGGATATTCCCCTGCCTCGTCCCCGCAATCGCCGTGAATTGAGCGAGTCTAAGGACTACTACGACCTGCGAAACGAGGCGCTAGATTTTCTAGAGCGCTATCAGTAAAGTTGGCATTGATAGACCTGAAGCTGCCAACGATGGCTTCAAATTTTCACTAAGACGATCGCCCCCTCATCCAAACCAACGATCGCCCCCCTAAACCTCACAAATCGACGATTATTTGTAAAAATCAAATAACTTTTTTTGAGAGAGACTACCTAACCTTAAATTTGGCTGAATCTGTTGTATAAATTTTATCATTCCATCTATAAGTTACAACAGCATCAAGTTCTTTCCAGTCTGCAAAGCCATTAGAATTAGTTAGATGAAACCCTTGCTCTAGAATCTGTAATCCACCTAGATCAAACGGACTTAATACCTTTGATATTAGAATTTTATGATTATTAGCCTGACGGATCTCGATTTTGGTAAGATTAGCAGCGATGTTATCTAAGCTCAGATTTTCTACTTTAATCCTAATCACAACATGCCCAACTGGATGTCCTAATGAAGCCCCAGGAGGAGGGACAAGATCTTCATAAGCCTCGAGAAGAGTAAAGCTGAGTCGGAAGGGAAGTGTTTGAGGATTCTGAGTCATGGTTCTGAGTTGATAAGTAGAGATTTCATTCAGTCGCGGTGCTAGCGGTAATGAGGTGACGGATTTGAGATTAGTCGATACCCATACCCAAAACAAATCAAGCATAAAATATACCATCAAACTTTTAATAATTTCGATGCTTACCAGACAAGACGAAAGCCTATTCAGAAAGTTTCGGTTCTGAATAGACTTTTAGCTTATTAGGTTTACTCAGTCTTAGGGTTAAGCAATAGCAACGCCAAAGTTAAAGGCACTACGGAACTCATCTAAGCTCAAATCAATGAATCCGTCGCTAGCATTACCACTAGCTGTTCGTCCATCTACGCCCCAAGGGTTACGTACTACCACACGCTGCTGATTACTAGAGTTGACATAAGCATTTGTCACCGAGTAAGCATGACCAGAAACGATGAACGCGGTATCAGCAGAGCCAACACGTCCCGTCTCTACTGCTCGTCCGCTACTAAGGGCAGTTTGCAGTTGAGTGAACGTGACACTACTTGCATTGTAGTTGTTCACAGTCCTTCCTGTAATAAATGACAAAGGATTCACTAGATTGTCTCCATTACCAATACGGTTATAGCCGGGAGTACCTTCTCGCCCTTCCAACCATTGAGCATATGCACGCTCAGCCAGAGGAACCCACAGTGCACGACTAGCGCTAGCACCAAACAGCTGCCCGTTATATGTTGCCAGTCGGTTATCAACAGTTACATACTGAGCACTGCCATTGGAGTAGAAACGGAAAGTATAAGACTGGATTCCTGACACAGAATCTACACCATTGCTCTCGATCAGGCTATTAATCACAGAGCTAGATTGGTTCCCAGCGTCATTAGATTGCGCGCCGAAAGTTGAACCCAATGCTGCTAAGAAAGCGCAATCACCAAAACTACCTTGATTAATATCACCAATCCGAGCTTGTCCAGAACTGCCAAACAAGTTACCTTGTACTGCTGTGTATGCGAAGGTGTAGTTATTAAAAACGGCAGTAGGGGCTACTGTTCCTAGGAACCAACGACCGACCAGACTAGACTCAAATTGACTAGCCGAAATATTGGCAGATGCACCATTAGCAACTTGTGTCGCTAGATATGTCACAGAATCAGTTAAAGCAAAGCGAGTGGAGTTAGCGACAATGGCACGTAAATCAGTAACCTCAGTTGCATCAACAACTCCTCCGTCTTCAGCATTGCGGAAGATAGAAAGAATATCATTACGACTCAAACTACCATCGGCAGCGAGAGAACGGGTTAAGCTGATAATTTCCGCATCACGGAGATTTTGGGTATACCAGTCGGTAGGTGTAGGTGTAGGTGTAGGTGTAGGTGTAGGTGTAGGTGTAGGTGTAGGTGTAGGTGTAGCTGCTAAAGCGAGGTTGTAGTTAGTATTGCCACTATACTGAGAGACTCGCGCAAAGTAATTGCCAGCACCCAGAGTACGATTAATTGTGTCGGCTGTTGTACCACCATTGTTAGAAAGTTGTAGCACCTCACCTGCATCAACAATCCCATTGTTGTTCAGATCTTGAATTAGCTCTACATTCGCATCTGCACTTAACCCATTGAGGGTGAGATTAAAGGTGCTTGGGGCATTGACTGAGAAGCGATAGAAGTCGTTGGTGTCTCCAGTACCTACCCAATCACTGAAGCTCTGTGTACCACTTAATGTACCAATGTTACGTGCCGCACCAAGTGTGTTACCTGCACCATCAGCCATAGCTGT
>JAPLHZ010000075.1 GCA_026389365.1 Cyanobacteriota bacterium | reverse complement strand
TTTCCCGCACTACGCCTTGTATCAGTCAAAGCTGAGAAGGCTTCGACAATGGCGAGTTCGGACATGAAACCCTCAAGTTTAGGCGAGATTAGTTGACTAGCATATCAGTGCCTAGACGAGAATGAAATAGCCCTGGGTTTGGAGGCGAGACGATTAGGATTTCACAAATGATTTTCGTATTTTATGCGTCAGCATTTAAACTTCGCTTAAATCAGCGCAAATCATTGTATTCTCCTATTGAAAGTTAGATTCAGCCGATCGCTGCCATACCTCGATCGTAGATCTGCTGGGCGTAATCGGTCCAAACCCCTTGGCCCCAGTAGCGGAAGCAACTAGTTTCGAGCAACATGACATAGAGCAAGGCGGATGCGTAATTAGATTGGCCGGGGTCGCCATTTGGAAACCGTTCATGGAACTTCGCGCTGAGTTCGTTCATGGGTTCCAGAACATTTTCGTAGCCCCGCACCCAACTCAGATCATTGGTCCAGGACGCGCCTTCCATCGAAAATTGCGAATCTTCTGCCTTAATATCCTGAATGGCCATGGCCACAGATTCCGGATTTACCGTCGTCACCCGCTGCCAAATCCGGTGTTGCTGTACGGCTTGAATTTCAGGATAATCCTCAAATTTCACGCCCGCTGCCTCGATAAGTTCTAGATATTCCGTGCCATTAAATCCAGTGACATCTGCAATGGCGGTAACTTTGTCCCAAGTGGGTCCGAAATCCCGTGGAAATTCATTCATCATCACGCCGCCATTTTCTCCGTCCGCAATTTGACTAACTAAGGACGGAATGGAGTGAGTTCCGATCGTAATTCGATCCAGATTTTTTGCCTCATAAAATGGCTGCATCTGGGCCACAAGTTTAGTGTCCGAGCCTTGGGTTTTGATTAAGGCCGTTAGTGAAATTGTTTCGCCATTGCTATTTCGGGCGGTTAATCGAGTGGGTCCGTACTTTTGAGTTTGAGTCAACGGCGAACCATCTAGATTTTCCACAGAATGCTCTTGTACTAATAGCCAACGATAGCCGCAATCTTTCAGTGCTTTGAGATATTCATATAAGGTATCGGGATGATTTGGGAGATGCATTTCGGGCGGCGAAAATCCCTTGACTCGACCTAGGGCTTCTAATCCAAAAATATCTGCAAAGTGATGTTGCCAAGCGCGAATTTGCAATTTCAAATCAGGAATTGGGGTAGACGTGGCCACCGCATGACTCCACATTGTGCCGAGCCATTCGACGTGGGGTTGATAGCGCGGGTTACAGGCTAAAACTTTCAATTTATTTAAAATATCATCGCGGCCCATTTGCTGAAGTCCCCAGAACAAATTGCCAGAATAGTCAAGCATAATTCGTGGATTGAGACCGCGATCGACCAATTCTGGAATAAAGTCGCCCATCCGTTCATAACACCAAGCAAATACACCTGCATTATGATTATCTCCCTCGCCAGAATGCTCAAACATATGCTGGAGATTACTAATTAATTCACCATTTCTCCCCGCCGGAATAGTCGGTTGATGCATATGTAATGCACAAGCAAAACCCGATCGTATTTGAGATAAGTCAATGTTGCTGTGATTAGAAAAAACAGTATTTTGGGCCTGACAGACATTCTGGAGTTCGGCTTCGCGTCCGTGGAGTGTGGGAATGTGCGGTGGAGCGATCGTCGTCATATTGAAAACCAATTTATTTGAGACGATCGTAGGCCACAACCGATCGGCTAGAAGATTAAGAAATCACAGAGATTATCAGGTGACCTTGAGAAGTCGAACCCTTGAGGCCGATATTTTGGTTCAATAAATACTAAATAAATATCGATCGGGAACTATTCAATCTATTCCCTCGTCTGAGAATGCAGGTAGACAATTAACACCCAGTAAAAGCTTCCATGAAACTAATCCCAATTGTCACGATTGTCGCAACAGTTATCGGTATTACAGCCAGTTCGATCGCTCCAGCTAATGCGCAATGGTGGCGTAGAACATCCCCTTCAACCCCCGTGCAAACGCAACAACCTGTCCAAGCCACCCAGAATGGTAACGTCCAGCAACAAATTCTGACTCTTGTGAATGTAGAGCGGAAAAAAGCAAATCTTCAGCCCTTAACGCTGAATAGTAAATTGGGTCAAGCTGCTCAAAATCATACTAATGACATGGTGAGAAAAAGCTATTTTAGCCATACTTCACCCAGTGGCGGGACAATGACATCTCGGGTGAATGCTACCGGATATATCTATTCTACGATCGGTGAGAACATTGCCGCCGGAAGCAGTACAGCAACTGCGACTATGACTCAATGGATGAATAGTCCTGGTCATCGCGCTAATATTCTGAATCCTAAATTTCGTGAATTAGGAGTGGGATATGCGCCCTCTACTGATCAATATCGGTATTACTGGACGCAAGTGTTTGGTGCAGCACGGTAATCGCTTGTTGAATTAATTAAAAAGCCTCCGTAGATTCTGTACCTAGGCGGAGGCTCTTAGTTCGATTTGAGAACTAATTCTAGAACTGGGTCATTACAAAGACTTCAGTTGCAGAGGATGAGAGATAGTTCATAAAGTCTGCTGACAGAACAGGACTCATGGTGCCGGGAAGGGTTTGAAATTGAGATTTATAGCACTTTAGTGCCGTTTGCTTTTGAGCTAAAACACGTTGAATGGGTAGCTGATAGAGATTGCGCCGCTGGTTTCGCACTAGACCAGACAGATGCTTGTGGCTCCAGAAGCTCCAAATTGGGTATTCCCACAATCGGACCCGTCGCCCCGATCGGACAATTGCTTCATGAACTAGACGATAGCTCACTTGATGATCGCCGTGAACATCATACCGATAAGTTACGTAGATATCTTGGGGTTTAATCTCATTCAGTAAGTCTACCAAACTATTAATTAAGGCATCATGCTCTAATGCCTGATGGTCTAAAAATTGATCGGGTTGATCTAAAAAATGAATTGAATTCGCATTTACCCCTAGTTGTCCTAAGGCCTCTGTTGCTTCTTGCTTCCGCAGTCTAATTATATCGATCGTAGGCATTACAGTGATACCTGCAAGGGCGATCGAATCATAGCAAGCTGAGCCATCGGTCAGAAATGCAACATTAACCGGAATCTGCTGCTGTCGTTTTAGGGCAATCAAACCCCCACAACCCAAAGTTTCATCATCTTGATGGGGCGCAAACACCAAAGCAGAACCGTCTAAGGATTCTATTGGCATTGCTTTAGGTCGAATGAACCAATCAAATCGACAACGTTGAATATAGGCTAAAAGAGAGGTGGATTGAGCCGTTATTCGCCAAACAATAGCATGTTTGATTTTTTCATATAGTTCTAAAATTCGGCTCATTATGATCCCATACTTAATACAATAAACAACTGATTAACTCCATGAATACAGTGTGGCTAGGCAGCAGTGTAGCTCAATAGTAAATTAAACCAAGTCCGATCGGGATTCGGTGAAAGGCGAAGGGGGGGCAATAAAAGGCGATCGGGATTTAGAAAAGGACGATTGGGGTTCAACAAAAGGCATCGATCGATGGCGAATGCAACCGATAAGATATCCCCAACGCCATCCTAACTCCCAAAGACAAGGCTTAAGTTCTCCTTTAAGGCAGCATTGAATTACACGTTGAATAGTTCCGAAATAAGCCTTCACCATTCTCAAAAATGAATACCGTTTCAGGCCGGATGCTTGGTAGCGCTCACAGATTAAGGGAAATAATTCAGCCCATCGTTGAGCTTGCTTAAATCCAAGTGCAGCGGTGGCACGATGTCGGATATGGATGACGGCTTGTTGGGCAAAAAACAAAGAACATCCAGAGACCTGCACTCTAAAGCTATATTCCATATCCTCAAGCCACGTAATCTCTTCATCAAATCCTCCCACAGCCCGATGAATTGAGGCATGAACGCCCATGCCACAGCCGCCTGCATGTTGCAAAAAACGAGGACTAATGTCTTGTAAATGGCTGGTTTGAACGCCATCATCCAGACCACTCAGCTTCTGATGATCGAAGCGGCTAGCGACAAACCGATGGTGAGAGAGCGCATTAAACATAGCCTCTACCCACGTTTCTGAGACCACATCATCAGCATCACAGAAGGCTAAGAATTCCCCTTTGGCGGCTCTGGCTCCGACATTTCGAGCATGGGCAACACCCTGACGATCGGATGCGGAACAAATCACTAAGTTTGGAATTTGATTAAAAAACCGTTTAGCCACATCCAAGGAGTTATCCGTGGACAAATTGTCAGAAACAATGATTTCCCAATCTGAGGGTTGAAGTCTGAACAAAACTTGATTAGTCAATGCCGTTAACTGAGCAGCAAGTGTTTCGCCAGCATTAAAGCAAGGGATAATGACGCTAATTTTCATGGAGAGCACCGAAATATACTATGATATGTATAGAGTAGAAAGTTAATTGAGTAGCTTATGCATGATTTGAATTAGACCATACAATTCATACCCTTAAGTTTTGCGATTTCAATTAAGCCACCAAATCATAAGCCTGTAGTTCCCACACTGCTAGCGATCGTCTACATATCTTTGTAATACTTTTACAATCTAAACAGCATTTACAATATCTTCACCTAGGGCGTTACAATATCTTCACCCAAGGCTTTTAACTGTGCGGCTGCTTTATGCAACGACTCATGCCATTCTCGACTCGGCACACTATCCGCCACAATCCCAGCCCCAACTTGTCCCCGAACCTGCGCTGAACCCGACTGATTAGGGACATATAATAATGTACGAATTAGAATATTTAAATCTAATTGCCCGCGCAAGTCTAAGTAGCCACAAGACCCATAAAACAAACTACGCCGCACAGGTTCTAATTCTTCAATGATTTCCATACAACGTACCTTCGGACATCCCGTAATTGTTCCGCCCGGAAAGGTGGCCCGAATCAAATCAATAGCATCGAATTGCGATCGGAGTTTCCCTCGAACATTACTAACCAAATGCATCACATGGCTATAGCGCTCGATCGCTAGCAATTCATCGACCATCACGGATCCAAATTCACACACTCGACCTAGATCATTGCGTTCCAAATCCACTAACATAATATGCTCAGCGCATTCCTTCTCATTCGATCGTAAGTCTGTGGCCAAGCTTAAATCTTCTTCAATGGTTTGACCGCGCGGACGGGTTCCGGCAATGGGTCTAGTTTGAGCAATTCGATCGCTATCCAATGACACCAATCGTTCCGGCGAACAGCTCACCACATCTCCAAAGGGCGATCGCCAATAACTCGCAAAGGGCGACGGATTGATGCGCTGTAATGCCTGATAAATAGCCCAACTCGATCGGCTTGTTTCGGTTTCAAATCGCAGCGAAATATTGGTTTGAAAAATATCACCACGTCGAATATATTCTTTGGCAGTCGCGATCGCCGCCTCATACTCTAATTGTTGAGTTAAAAACCGTACAACATTACTCTCGGCATCACTATCTGCACTATCTGAAGCGCTGTCGATTGATCCAGGATTGGTCAATCGATCAAGCAAATCAGACGCATCCGATTCATCACTCACCGCTAACCAAAGCACCTGAGCTTCGTGATCTAAGACCGCAAACGAAGACGGCTCATACCAAAATGCGACTGGAAACGGCAATTGATCAGTATTCTGAATTGGCAAAGATTCAATTTCCCAGGCCAAATCATAGCCCAACCACCCCAGCCAACCGCCCACAAAGGGTAAATCTTTGGGCGCATTTGAAAAATCCGGTGAATCAGAAGCGGTGAGCGATCGCAAAAACGACAACACCTCCCCCGATTCCGGAGTCCACATCGCCAAAGATCCATCCCCCAACCGACGCGGCCCGCCAGCACAAATGGAAAATCGTCCCAAATACGGATAATCTGGCGACGGTGGGAACGGGCTTTCTAGCAAGGTTGCAATAGACTCCGATGCAAATAGCTTGCTAAAAATCTCCGAACCCGTTTGCTGATTCAGAGGAAGCGATCGCCAAAACCAACGGGCCGCCATACCTATTGCCGTCATACCTCCCGCCGTCATACCTACCGCAGCCCCAACCAACTAAAGAAATCCTGTTGCGTAAATACTTCCAATGCCAGCAACGCCACAAATCCAATCATCGCGAATCGGCCATTAATTTGCTCAGCATAGCGAGACCAACCAAATCCTGGTGCATTGGGGTCCGCGATCGTGTCTTTTTTAGCATCCGCTGTTTTAGAATCTTTCTTTGATTTATTAGCCATTACAACTCTCCCAATAAAAATCTACTTGATCATCTCTTAAAACCTATCATTTCCCTCATCACGTTTGCGCATCACCTTTTTGCGTAGCCTGGACCGCCTCAATCAACGATCGCACCTCACTTGCCCCCTCACTCGCTTCAAACCCCATGGGAAACTTACCTTTTGTCAACATTCTCCACCCCAAAGGAGCCAAACTCGCCATTCCCGCCAAATCTCGCCCCTTATTCCCCACCACATTCACCCCAAACTTGCGCTCATCAATCCAACCGCCTTCCTTCACCAACTCAATCAACTGCTTACGATGCCGCACCGCCCGACTTTTTTGATCATCGACCCGCGCCAAAATCTCGCCCTTCACCTTACTAATCTGATCCAAGGGAAACACCTCTGTCGGACAAACAGAATTACATTGACCACAGCGCGTACAGCCCCAAACCCCATCCGTACCCTCGTTATACGTTTCCAATCGAGATTCCGTCTCCCCATCCCGATTATCCGCCACCATTCGATATGCCTTCGCCAACGCATGAGGCCCAACAAAATCCGGATTCACCGTCGCCGCATTGCACTCGGAATAACAGGCTCCACACATAATGCAATTGCCCACCTGATTCAAGCGCGATCGTTCTTCCGGAGTCTGCAAAAATTCTCGTTCCGGCACCTGACGCGCCGCACTACTAATGTAAGGCTGCACCGCATCCAGCTTCCCCCAGAACGGCTTCATATCCACTACCAAATCTTTTAAAACAGGCAGATTATTCAGAGGTGCGATCGTCATTGTTGGCAATTCCCCCGGTTTCAAATCAGGACAAAACCGCGCAATTTCTTGACCAATATTCTCTTTACAAGCCAGCGTCGATCGGCCATTAATGCGCATCGCACAACTGCCACAAATCATATTTCGGCAATTTCGACGATAGGTCAACGACCCATCTTGACTCCATTTAATCTGATTCAAACAATCCAAAATCGAGTTCCCTAGCTCCGTTTCCACCACATAGTTCTCAATGCGAGGAGATTCGCCGGGATGTTGACGGAGAATTTGAAACTGGACTTGCATAATGATCAAAGATTGATTGGGTTAATCTAGGATACCTTGAGTCCGATTCGCTGAACCTACTGGATTCCCATCAATAACATTAATAGATGCGCTAGATCCGCCATTCATCACCCAGAAAAATATTTGAAGAATTGTACAAATTGGATCCATTGACGATATATTAAATGGGTATGAATTGACGGAACAAACTAAATTTTTATAAGGAAACTGTTTGAAGAATGCCTGAAGCAGCACCATCGCCCTTAATCGGAAAGGCTCTCCTTAATAAAGTTAAGGAACTTTCCCATCTCGCCCGTCGTGAACAGGCGAAGCAATGTGGATATTATACCGTCAGTAAGAAAAATCAAACTCGCATTACTGTAACCGATTTTTATGATGCACTTCTAGTCGCCAAAGGATTGGGACTTGATCCAGAAGGCACCAAAGACGGACGAGGACGGGAACGAACTTTCCGGGTTAGCGTTCATAAAAATGGCCAAATTGTGATTGGGGCGGCTTACACCTCTGCCATGGGACTCAAACCCGGTGATCAGTTTGTGATTAAACTAGGCTACAAACACATTCATTTAGTCCAAGTCGATCGCTCTGAAGACGACTAATATCCTGTTTAGCAATCTAAAAAAGCGTGATTCTTAGGAGTCACGCTTTTTTGTGGAGTTTTAACGCTCTATTTTAAAATAGCAAAACTAATTAAAAGGTAAAGCTCGCCCAATCGTCCGATCGTTCATAGGAGGACATATCCGGGAATTGCCGCAGTTGAGCGGTCTTCAGCGAAAAGGTATCCTCAGAACCTATCCAAGGCTGATTAAGTTCGTCCATCTGAATTGCTAAGGCAGATCGATCGATTGTGCTTAAATCCCCAAAATAACCCAAGGTAATGTGGGGCGTGAAGTGGTACTGCTGATCGATACCAATAGACATCAGACGAGGGCTTTGATAAATCGATCGGCGCAGTTCGAGAATTTGGTTGTAACCCGTTTCATCCGTCGCGGCCAAGGCCAGGGTCAAGGAGCGCGTCATGACCATCAACCCAACTACCTGAAAGGAAATCGGCTGGTTAGTACTTAGATCACTGCTTTGCTCGAAGCTCTCTTTCACGGATAGACAAAGTTTCTCCTCGAAATCAGGATCTGCTTTGAGCGCATCGTCGAAGCCATCGCTCCAAATCAAATCGGCAACCGTTAAGTGGAAGCTAGACGGCGGCACCGGAATAAAGATTTGCGAACCCAACGCCCCCAACAATTGCTGCTGAAAAGACGCTAAGCGCTCATACAACGGTCCATTGGCGGGGTCTTCGCGCCCCGGTGGGGTCACGATTGTGTAGCCCGGAAATGCTTTAGGCATCCACGTCCCTGATAGGGTCTGCTCAAACTTCCCTGACGATTGAACGTTGCGGACTTGAGATTCGTAGGTATCCGGTAGAGTCGATCGCATGATGCGACGAAGATAAGCTGAATAATTGTCGTCCAAGGTTGATCTCCCGTAACACCGTAAGGAACTAATTCCTTAAATTTAGCGGTACAAGCTTCCTTTTTCCTAATAAATATCGTAACCCGACCAATTTCCTCTTATATTTCGGCTGATTTTTACGTTTCTTCATGTCAATCTGCTGATGCACTCCGCTCGTCGCCCCACTGATTTGCATTCCACGCGACTTAATTAATTAGATTTCTTTGTCAGTATTAATTAGATTTCTTTGTTACTCCGATCGCACTAATCGATCGAGTGACCGATCGCCTCACCTCCCAAAAAATCTGCTTTCCTAACAAAAAATGAGTATTTCCGAAGAAATCGTTCCTGTTTTTTATCCCCCAGATATTCCACAGCCTATTTTGGAATTGTCCACAGCTTTAGACCAGGTTTTCCCCAGAGAATCTAGATTTTTCCCCAAGACTTAGGCTGATCGTCTAACGAGAACGGTTTTTTGTGGAAAAGAATCGTTGGTTCGTTCCCCCAGTCTCAATTCCACAGAGCTGACAACCACCGAGCCGACAAAAAAGCTTGAAACCCGCATTCCTTCGTCGGTTGAGCGATCGTAAAAATCATAAATTCACCGTCGTCAAGGTTGACCTTATTGGGATGATGGCGCAGAATAAAACGACCTTGAAACGAGCGCTTCTAGAAAACGTCTAAATCCCTGATACCACAAGGCATACAGGTGATCTATACGAATGTAGATCTGCTGCTTTCTGTCCCCATCAATGCAGGTATAGAACCCATGAACCCTACTCCCATCAGCTTGCTTGTCGAACTTCCCGAAACCCTACATGGTTCGTTGGTTGGCTTTTTAGAAGGCCGTCCTGATTGGGACCAAGATCGCGTTTTTTCGGCAGCGATTTCGTTATTTTTGCTCCAGAACCGAAGCCCTGAACAAGGCAACGATCGTCAGACAGCACGCATTTATTTAGATTCGATTTTCCGTCGTCCGGCTGATGCAGCGTCTTGAGAATTTTGAATTGAGAATGGTGAATTGAGAATTTTGGATTTAAGGTTGATTTTCTTTATAGGTTCCTACCACGACCTGTGAAGAATACGATCGGCTTTGGGTTTGATTTGAGATTCGATTGGTTTGAGATAGTTTTAGATGCTTGGCATAGATTTTGTCTATGTTCAGTTTGGTTTCGATCGGTAATTGTTCAATCTTTCAATACTGTCCTTAACACCTGATGAGTTGCGGCTATGGTGTATCCAATTTCTGCGACAAAGCTGAATGCATATCAGCGATGTCCCTATGCTTATTTTTTGAAGTACGAGAAGCGTGTTCCAGTTACAGAGGGTTTTGGGTCAGTGGTTTTGGGAAATGCATTACATGATGCGTTGGCCCAATGTCATGGCGGCTGGACCCAAGGCGATCGGGTGCCGGATTGGGGCTGGATTAGTGATTGTTGGACTCGGGCAGCGACGACGTTGACCAACAAACAAGTGCGTGAAGGACGATCGATTTTAGAAAACTATTATCAGAAGTTCATTGCGACTGAATCAGTGTTTCGGCAGCCATTGGCGATCGAAGGGAGAATTCAGGCGACGCTTCAATTTGAGAACTTAGAATTCTCGGTGACAGGGCGATACGATCGGATTGATTATCTAGAGGATGGTTTGGAATTGATTGATTACAAATCAACCCAAAATGTTAAATCTCCAAAGACTACTGAAATGGAGTTGCAGTTGGGTTTGTATGCTTTGGCATTAGAGCAAACCTATGGCCAAAGTTTGAAGTATGTGAGTTTGCTGTTTTTACGATCGGGTGAGAAGGTGCGATATGCGGCGACCGACCGCCATAAGCGTCAGGTCAGGGGCGTGTTGAAGGATTTGGCTTGGCAAGTGCGACATGATGCCGTTTGGGATGCGAAACCAGGAAATCAATGTCAGAGTTGTTCCTATTCGCAATATTGCACGGCGGTGAACAAGTCTGCCCAGCCAGAACCTCGGGGTACAAAAATACCGAGTCTTCAATTAGCATTTAGTTTGTGACGTTATTTCTTAATCAACATCACGTTTTTTGATTTTTAATCACTTCATGGGCGATCGCATACCACACCTGACCCAATTGACGCGGATTCAGCGGTTGACCTTTAAGATCCGGAAACTTCTCAAAAAATTGTTGATCGGTTTGAGTTTCAATTTGTTTTGAAAAATCTGGTTTTGGTGGCATATTTTTGGCCGAGAGCCATGAATCAAAGTCCGATCGCCGATAGTTTCCCAAGCCAAGCCTCACCTCTGGAGTCATAGGTTCGAGGACTTTGAGTAAATTGCTACTGGTCTCTTTCCAACGAGAATCATTAATGGCGATCGATTCATCTTTCAATAATTCTGCTGTTGTTCCGACAAACCAAGATTCGGAAAGTTGTAACGATCGTAATTGGGTTTGAAGTTCAGGTGGGAGTTCAGAAGATTGAGGTGCAGTGGGGAGCGGGAAGCTGGCGGATCTTGGCGCAATCGTGTTCAAGCCTGCGATCGGGCCAGAATTCGAGTCGGTGTTGGGGGGTTGCGATTGTGTTTGAGCGAATCGATAGACTAACCGATAGGCGAACACCATTGATAACCCAAATATCACAAGTCCCATTCCCCACAAAATTGGATCTTGTCTAAAGGATGGCATAGAGGATTTTCGATTGGAGGGAGCCGATCGGCGACGACGAGATGATTTGGGGGGTTGCGATCGAATTGATTGTTCTGTGCGTTGTCGTTGTTTTGATGGCTTTGAAGCCGTTGACGAGTTGGGTACCGATCGAGAGGGTGAGCCTACTATCGAAGGGGGCGGTGATGATGAAAAATGATCTGCTATGGCAGGAGCCACGATGGATTTTAACGATGTGTTTTTAGTTTTTTTAGAGCGTTGAAACTGGGGCGGTGTTTCTAAAAGCGGTCTGAGGCGTTGAGCCAGTTGAAGACTCAACCCATTCCAGCTCGGGTCGCCCAACAATATCAAAACCGTTTCCGCCAAATTGACCCAATCGGCCTGAATCGGACAATCGTGAACCGATCGAACATAGTCTAAGGGATGAATTGATTGCGCCTGAGCTTCTTGCAATACCGATCGTAAATTCCCAAATTGCATCAATCCGGGCTTTTGAGTCGCCATTTGCCACACAATGGAATCAGGCGAAAGATTTCCGTGGGATAATCCTTGGCGATGCAATGCGGTCAACAATGGCTCTAACGCATCCAACAATTCCCAGGCTTCAGGCTCAGAAAGCACGGCATCTCCCTCACCCGACAAGGCCCGATCTTCTAAGACTTGTGCATAGGAAAAATGGTCCCCATAGCGCTGCGAAATCCAAACCCGATCGTCATCTAACAACACGTCGCCATAGTCGGGAAGGTCGGTTTGGAATTGTGAATTGTGAATTGAAGAATGATGAAAGCCTTGCTGAAGTTGAGTGAGTTCGGTGGTGAGTTGGCGCTTTAGGAGTGATGGGTGCGATGGGGAGTGCGGTAAAACGTATTCTTCCAGAAAACAGGTGAGTGGGTGAGCCGTGGGGGCGAGTGTCGATCGGGAGGGTTGACGATCGACGACGGAATATAGCCAACCAAACTCTAAGGGACGCACTACCCTCAGGATATAGTAGCGATCCTGAATCACAGTTCCGGGAACGATCGGTACAGTCATTACAATACAATAATAAGTATGTTAGTACTAAATATAGCAGTTGATTTGCATTTTTAAAATTAAGAACGATCGGCCAAAATACGGCTAAGAATGGAACCTAATATCTAACGGAATCCATAAAAAATAAGTTCACCTCAAAGAAAAACGGTTCTCCCAGAATTCCCGTGGAGGACGCTAGATGTGGTTTGAAGGCAATTGACAATCCTAGGGAATTTAGGTTGCTGGAAATCGCGTATACCCATTAAGGTCGAGAGTGAGGCGTTGAAAGAGACGATTCACAT
>JAPLHZ010000273.1 GCA_026389365.1 Cyanobacteriota bacterium | reverse complement strand
CAGTTGAAAGCTTTATGCTTCAAGTGAACCAAATTCATCTAAAACAGGTTCAACAATCGGTTAAACCAGAGAAAAATACAGATTCTAATCAATCGAGCGCTGAGTCAAATAGTTAACATAAGTAGCTACGCACAATTAAATATAAAATCTCAAAATCTCTAGCGGACGCGCAGGTTTTCCTAGCGATTCTGTCTTTGTCTTTTAATTTTGCCCACGCACTTATCTATTTGTATTCTATACTACATAAAATGAAAAGACACATCAAAAATGCTGTAAAATTATTTTTGATGTGTCTCTTTGTGTAAAAAATAAAATATTTTTTGAAAGATAATAGACTTATCCTTAAATTAAACTGAGTTATATTAAACTTAGGACTTACGCATTGACAGGATTGCCATGTTCTGGATCTGTAGGAAAATAATGGCCACCGCAACTTTTTAAAATAAATTGCTGAATCACAGGAATAAATAGGGTTCTCCTAGAATTGCCGTGGTCGGATCTAGATATAGTGTCGATGGCGTGGCTGTAAAATTAAGATGTTAGCCTGCCAGAGAGGGACATCATGGAAAATCAGATTCACATTCCGCTCGATTTACCAGATGTTCGCATCCTGGAGGTGAATCAGCTCTCGCCCCAAGGGTGGCTGATTCGGGTGGAAAGTACGATTGAAGGAAGCACCTGCGGGAAATGTGGTCGTGAGATCGATGCTTTTCATGGTTACGATGCTCCGATACGATTACGTCATTTACCGCTGTTTGAAGTGCCCGTTTGGATTGAAATCCGCCCCAAACGATACCGCTGCCCCCATTGTGAAGGCAGTCCAACGAACACCCAATCGACGACCTGGTATCAGCGTCGGAGTCCGAATACAAAAGCCTATGAGCAATGGTTAATGCGTATCTTGGTGAATTCAACCGTGCGGGATGTCAGTCGCAAATTGAATCTGAGCGAAGCCAGCGTGAATGGCGTCCTCGACCGTTGGATTGAGACGCGTGTGAATTGGGCTGAGATCCATCAGATTTCGGTCTTGGGAATTGATGAGATTGCCTTGAAGCGTGGGCATCGAGATTATGTGGTCATTGTGACTTACAAAACGAGCACGGGGGTCTCGATCTTAGCGGTCTTGCCTGACCGTAAGCGAGAAACGGTGGAACAGTTTCTCGCCAGCATTCCCCTGCGCCTACAAGCGACGATTGAAGGAGTTTGCAGTGATATGTATTCTGGATATATCACTGCGGTGCGTGCCCAGTTACCCGAGGCGAAAGTCATTGTGGACCGATTTCATGTGGCACAGAACTATCGCGACTGTGCGGATACCGTTCGCAAACAAGAATTAAAACGCCTGAAACAGGAATTACCCAAAGCCGAATATGCTTTATTCAAAGGCACGATGTGGGCTTTTCGCAAACCCTATGAGACGCTTCAATGGGAAGAAAAAGTCAAATTAAACCGATTACTTGTCTATTCCCCGGCTATTGAACAGGCACATACCTTAAGTCAGCAACTGACGGAGATTTTTGAGGCAAATCATACCAAGGAAACGGCAACCCAAGCGATTCTGGCTTGGGCAAAACGAGTCCGCCAACGACAAGTCAAAGCGTTTGACTCCTTTCTGACCACATTAAACAATTGGCTGAATGAAATTACTAATTATTTTATCGAACGTCAGACGAGTGGCTTTGTAGAAGGATTTAACAATCGCATTAAAGTTCTGAAACGTCGCTGCTTTGGCATCTTTGATGTGAGTCGTCTCTTTCAACGCCTCACCCTCGATCTCCAAGGGTATACGCGATTTCCTGCAATCTAAATTTCTCAGGATTGTCGATCACTTACTTCATGCTACATCTAGTGTCCTCCACGGGAAGGTTGATGCGATCGTGACTCAGCTCTTCGAGAATTGTCCCAAGACGGACACAACTCACATACTTGGGTTCTGCCAACAGAAACAAGGTGTAAAGGTTCCAGTTACAGTGGGCTGTCGAGGGTTTGGAACGTTTTCGCATCACTAGATCTCGTTGGTGAGAGGCTAATTTAACCTGATCATATTTTCGGCTTTTTGTCAATGCGTAAGTCCTATAATCTTACCTTTAAAGAAGCTCGGGTTTTCACCAATCTATTTCCAAACGATCCAATGCTAGAAATGTAGGCCTTGTGAGCATTCTTAAATCTTACTATTTCTTGCGTTTTTCAATATCTCAACATAATCCTCAAGCATTAATCGAATGTCTTGACGAGTAAAGTACATTCGATCGTATTCCACGCGAATACTTGTGTTTTCTGACGACATTGAGACACCATAATTCAAAGGGAAATTAAATTTATCATGAGCCTTTCTCGGAATGATCTGTAAGTTACTTTTCTCGAAGGTATTTTCGTCATTGTGAGAGTTAACGAAATTAAAAGTGGCAAAAAATAATTCTGTTTTTTGTTGGTCTGACAAAATTTCTAGAAGCGGATACCTAACATAAGGTTCGATGTGAATCAGGGATTGTTGCACATTCTTAATTTGTACACCTTTATTTTCTATAATCGGTTGACAAAACGGGACCATATTCCAAAATAAGCCTAAAGCTCCAAATGGGTCGGATAGTCGTTCTGTTCTACCATTTGAAACAATTCCTACAGAAACCATTTTTTCTTGCATCACACGACCCATAAGATCAAGGTAGGCACTCAAGAACAGTGCTTTCGGCGACACTTTTAATTCTCGGCACAATTCACGTAAATTGGAAATGGTTTTGGATTCAAAATTATATTCTTCAGTAGTCGCTTCGATCGACTGTTCTGAAGCGATTAACGGCTCCAATGGTCGATGAATATAACTTTTTAAGTGAAGTTTCCAAAAAGATGATGCGTCTGGTGATGCAATGATCTCCTTCTCTAAAGCAACAAATTCCTTATACACATTGGCCGCAGGGACGACTGTTGGTTCTCCTCCTTTTTTGAGAGAAGAGTATAGCTCATACAATTGGTTGAGAAATTGAGTACTACTCCAGCCATCTGTGATTGCATGATGAATTGACGTGAAGAATTCAAAGCGATTCGTTGCCTTCTGAAAGAGCCATATTCGGAGAAGTGCTTGAGTAGGATCTTCAACTTTGAACAGATTCTTCCTATCTTGCTGTACAAAATCGTCAATGTAATTTTCCTGTTCCTCCAACCCGAGATGACTAATATCTTGCTCATTGATTGAAAATCTTAGATTCTTTCTGACGACCTGACACACAGGTTTTCCATTCCGAACAATAAAAACTGTTCTCAAGATCGGATGTTTTCGCACTAGAATTTCTATAGCATTCTTGAAGGCATCTAGAGAAAGATCGTTATCACAGATGTCAAATGATTCTTGTGCATGATAGACTCCCATTTTTTGATGGTCGTTGGAGTAATGATGCAACATAAACTCCTGCATTTTTGCAAGAGGATATGCAAATTCGGCATCGTCAGGCAACAAATCAGAAATGTTCTGTGGAAGTTCTAACAAATGTAGTGGCAGAGGAAGCTTGTTTGCTTCGTGCTGGAACTCATGCATGGGTTGTGCATTGTCGTGAATAGACTGATGTTCAACTACATTGGAAGATGTGCAGTGCGCGATCAACGATCGTAAACGTTCTACAAAATCTTGAGCAAGATTCTCAATCGTGGTCCTTTGATGAAAGTTTTCACTGTAGGTCCAATCCACTTTTAACTGACTATCGACTACGAGGCTATTAATATCGAGCAGGCGATCGGAAATTCCTTGCTGGCTATATTCTGAACCCACAGATTCAGGAGCTAGTGTGAAGAAAGAATCTTCTTGTGTTCCCCAGTCAAATTGTCCCAGGTAGTTAAAACTGACTTCTGGTGGTGCCATAGAGAGTTGAGACGTAATGTCTGCATCCCCGCTTAAATAGCGCAATACACCGTACCCAATCCCTCGATTAGGCACGGCACGGAGTTGTTCTTTAATAGACTGAATGGCCTCTCCTAAATTATCTGTAGCGTTTAACGCTAAGAGTACGGGGAAGATTGTTGTAAACCAACCGACTGTGCGCGATAAGTCTACACCTTCAAAAAGATATTCTCGTCCATGACCTTCAAGATCAAGCAATACAGAGTTATGGCCAGTCCACGCCCCTAGGGTCTGCACCAAAGCAGTGAGTAAGATATCATTAATCTGGGTTTTATAAGCTTTGGGGACTTCCTGCAACAACGCGCGAGTTTCGATCGGTGAAAGTGACACCGATACGACACGGGAAGATGCCACCGTGTTGTCCCCTAATGTATGGTCTATAGGTAGACGAGGGATCTGTGTCCGTGAAATACGTTGCCAATACGTGAGTTCCTTCTTGGCAGTTTCTGAACGTGCATAAGACGCCAATTTCTCAGCCCAATGCTTAAAAGATGTTGTCTTGGAGTGAAGCTGAATTCTCTCCCCACGACTGAGCTGCTCGTAAGCTGTTTGCAAGTCCTCTAATAAAATTCTCCAGGAAACGCCGTCTACGGCTAGATGGTGAATGACTAACAGTAATCGGTTTGTTTTATCAGCACCTAAATCAAAAAATGCTACGCGTACTATTGGTCCAGAAGAAAGGTTCAAACTGATTTGTAGCGCCGCCGCCTCAGCCTCGATCGTCTCTCTTTGCGCTGCGTCTGGTATTGCCGATAAATCTACACAAGAGAAAGGAATGGTCTCATCAGGGGCACTGTTAATCTTTTCCCAATCTGAGCCGGATTTCACGAAACGTACACGAAGCGCATCATGGTGTACTAATAATTGTTGCACTACTTTGGGCAACAGATCGGGGTTGAATGTTTGTCGGACTTCTAGCAGAAACGACTGGTTGAAGTGGTGAGGTTCTGGCAAATCTTGTTCTTTGAACCAGTGTTGGATGGGCGTCAGGGGCAATGTCCCACTCACGACTCCTTGCTCTGCCTTCACGGTTTGCGTGAGATGGGTCGCCGCTGCTAATTCAAGGATTGTCTGGTGTTCAAAT
This sequence comes from Cyanobacteriota bacterium, assembly GCA_026389365.1. GTDB lineage: Bacteria > Cyanobacteriota > Cyanobacteriia > Leptolyngbyales > Leptolyngbyaceae > JAAFJU01. The sequence goes on along the minus strand of JAPLHZ010000273.1, from coordinate 326 downwards.
ATCTGCTTGGCTGTGAGTTTAAGTCCAGCCTGTTCGGCTTTGAAAATCATCTGAATGCTGAGAATAGAATCTCCGCCTAGTTCAAAGAAATTTTCATTGATACCAACATCCTCAAGGTGCAGAACCTCGCACCAGATTTTGACCAATACTTCTTCTGGTTCTGTGCGGGGTGCTACTAGATCTGTTTCTGCGTCAGATCGGGTTGAATCAGGTTTAGGTAAAGCGCGACGATCGACTTTTCCATTGGGCGTGAGGGGTAGCGCGTCCAAGAAGAGAAAAGCCGCAGGAATCATGTAATCCGGCAGTTTTTGTTTGAGTAAGGCCCT
>JAPLHZ010000269.1 GCA_026389365.1 Cyanobacteriota bacterium | reverse complement strand
TCAAATTTGGGCCATTGCGCGGAATGTTTCCCTCAATTTATATCGTGATCTTGGGTTTGAAAATATGGCTCAAGCTCAGCGACTGGCTAGCTTTAGTCTTAACACACTTAAACTTCTATTCAGAATGAAATAGCCCTGCGTGAAGCGCCCTCTACCTCATTCTTCAGAGCACGACGCTTAAGCCAATCATCAAGCAGAGCATTCCCTGAATCAAAACCCTCAAATTGGTGTGAGGAACTCAGTTTTTCAGGGGGACTAAGCCTATCTTGATCCCGCTCTATTCCCATGGTGATTGAGTTATCAGTAACTGGTACAAGGCTTCATTATGCTGGGGCGGACTGTCGAGTAAGTCTAAAAATCGTTGAAATTTCAGTTCATCCAATACAAAAAAACTCCGATCGAGAAGCACCTCTTGTGCTTTCTGATAAGCCGTTTCCAACATAAACTCTGATCGACTTTTACCCTGTATCTCAGCCGCATGATCGATTAAATCACGCTGAGTTTGTTTAGCTCGAATATTGATTGTCACATCGCGATTTTGACTAACCATTTCTTCAAACGCTGAGGTGGACATCACGCAAACCTTTTGTGAATATAAATAATATTCTAAAAGATTTGCCCACACAATGTCAATACAATTCCTGCTTGCATGTGTAATCCAATAAGCCCGATCGCAATCAACATCCAACTTAAAAAGCACCGTCGATTTAAATCCAAAGCCGATCGAATAACCTCTGGCGTAATAGATTGATTGGGAATTCCTAAGATTGGTTTGATTTTTTTCACACCACGATAGGTATTCAATCCACCCAATTGCACACCCAATGTCACCGCATAGGCGCATTCACTCCAGCCAGAGTTGGGGCTAGGGTCTTGAGCACCGTCTCGGCGACATTGATTCCAAAGTGCGATCGGATGTCCCGAAATAATACCGAGTGTCATCACCATCAATCGACAGGGAATATAGGTCAATAGGTCATCTAGTTTTGCACTACACCATCCCAAATGAGTGTAAGGCGGCGCAATATAACCCACCATCGAATCAAGGGTGCTGACTGCTTTGTAGGCGATCGCAAAGGGGACGGGACCCATGGGAGTAGCAAGTCCAACGATCGCCCAAAATAAAGGTGCCATTACGCCATCGACACCATTCTCTGCAACGGTTTCGAGTACAGCACGCAGAATCTCGGGTTCATTTAGAGTATTGGTGTCCCGGCCCACATACCGAGAAAGACGCGATCGGGCTTGTTGTATGTCGCTATCTTTAAGTGGTGCCAATACATCTTCTGCGGCAACTCGAAGACTTTTTCCGGCAAAACAACTGGCCAGAATAATCGATTCAGTGCCGATCGTAATCCAAGGATGAATGAATTTTGAACTACTAATTATTGCCCATACAATGCCACTACTACTCAATACAAGTAATAGGGTTAAGCCAATTCCTGCAATCTTTTGGAGAATTGGATTTTGAATAAATTTAAGCGTAAATTTACTGTAAATCGAAATGAACCAGCCCATCACCTGAACTGGATGTAGCCAAGACCAAGGATCACCAATTAAAAAGTCAAGTAGGGCTGCAAACAATAAAGAAATCATCATTCTGCGTTGTCTCGATTATTAATAAAATCCTTTGCTTCTCGATTGGCCAACAAAAAGACCAAGGAGACTTTTACCGAGGCTCGACGATCGGCTCAAGACCCTCCCCCCTCAGAACTTGGATCCAATAAGACAAAAATTACCAACCATCCCTCTAAAACAAGCCTACAAAACTTAACACTGAACTCAGTCTCTCAGACTCTGGCGATCGGTCCGCCTCTTGGTAGACTATTTAACTGAAGTCGCAATCCTTTTGCGCTGAACATCAGTATTCTTGAGGACGCAGTGGATATGGAAAGTAAGCTTGGTTTAGAGATTATTGAAGTTGTGGAAGCAGCCGCGATCGCATCCTCCCGTTTAACCGGAAAGGGTGACAAAGACGGTGCCGACGAAGCCGCTGTGGAAGCCATGCGGGAACGGATGAACAAAGTCGCCATGCGTGGTCGGATTGTCATCGGTGAAGGTGAGCGGGATGACGCGCCCATGCTATTCATCGGTGAAGAAGTCGGTCTCGGCCACAAAGATGGCACAGGTCCAGAGATCGATATTGCTGTCGATCCTTGTGAAGGAACCAACCTTTGTGCCTATAGTCAAGCGGGTGCTATTGCTGTCTTGGCGATCGCTGAAAAAGGTGGATTGTTCGCCGCGCCTGACTTCTACATGAAGAAATTGGCCGCACCTCAAGCTGCTAAAGGCAAGGTAGACATCAGCAAATCTGCGACTGAAAACCTTCAAATCTTGTCCCAGTGCCTCGATATTCCTATCAATGACCTCACCGTCATCGTTATGAAGCGCGAACGCCACAATGACTTGATCAAAGAAATTCGGACGGCGGGCGCTCGGGTTCAATTGATCGGCGATGGTGATGTCGGCGCGGCGATTAACTGTGGCTTCTCTGATTCTGGAATCCATGCCCTCATGGGAATTGGTGCTGCACCCGAAGGCGTGATTAGTGCGGCTGCGCTGAAATGCATGGGCGCTCACTTCCAAGGTCAGTTGATCTATGACCCTGCAATTGTGAAAACTGGCTTGATTGGCGAAAGCAAGGAAGCCAACATTGCTCGGATGCTCAGCATGGGCATTACCGATCCTGACAAAATTTACACCGCCGACGAACTTGCCTCCGGGGACAAAGTGATGTTTGTCGGAACTGGGATTACCTCCTGCAACTGGCTCCAAGGCGTTCGCTACTTCCCTGGCGGCGCACGGACTCAGACACTCGTGGTCTCCAGCGAATCCAAAACTGCACGATTCGTTGATACGATTCATATGTGGGAACCGGGCAAAACCATTCAATTGGTCAACTAGTCTCTAAGCGAATCATGATACTAGCTGTTACGAATCGATCGTAATGATTAATAAATACGTCATAAGCGTTGTGATTATTCACAATTCCTGTAGCGTTAAAATAGAAAGTGGTGATGGAAAATGGGCAATGCTTGCAATGGTTCCGTCACCATTTTTTTCTCGAAATCTGTGACATAAATATCCACCATTTGAAAGTATGAATATTGCGGTTGTTGGACTGACTCATAAAACAGCACCTGTCGAAGTACGGGAAAAACTTAGTATTCCAGAGCCTGAATATGAAGGCGCAATAGCCCAGCTCCGAGCCTGTCCCAGTATCATTGAGGTGGCCGTCCTCAGTACCTGCAACCGTCTTGAAATTTATATTGTTTTACAAGACGTTGAATCTGGCGTTCGCGAAATCATGCAGTTCTTGTCGGCCTATAGTAAATTGCCGATCGATCGGTTAAGGCCTTATTTATTTACGTTATTGCACCAAGATGCCGTCATGCACCTTTTGCGCGTCGCGTCGGGGTTGGATAGTTTGGTGTTGGGGGAAGGCCAGATTTTGGCGCAGGTTAAGCAATGTCATCAATCCGGCCAGCAATGTAACAGCGTGGGACGGATTTTAAATCAACTCCTCAAGCAAGCGCTGGTTGCTGGAAAACGGGTGCGCACGGAAACCAGTATTGGAACGGGTGCGGTTTCGATTAGTTCGGCGGCGGTTGAGTTGGCTCAAATGAAAATTGGAGATTTGGCTCCCTATAAAATTTTGATTCTGGGTGCGGGTAAAATGTCGCGCCTTGTGGTCAAGCATTTAGTCTCCAAACGCGCCACGGATATGACGGTGCTCAATCGTACGATGAAGCGCGCCGAAGAACTGTCGAAAGATTTCCCGGAAGCCAATCTAAAACTAGGCTTAATGGATCAAATGATGGCGCAGTTAGCCGAAGCTGACATTGTGTTCACCAGCACCTCTGCGACGGAACCTATTCTCGATCGGGCCAAACTCGAAAGTATTCTAGATCCCGATCGGCCAGTCTCTATTATCGATATTGCTGTTCCTCGGAATGTCGATTCAGATGTAAAAGAACTTTCTAATGTCAAAGCTTACAATGTGGATGATCTAAAAGCAGTGGTTGCCCAAAACCAAGAAAGCCGTCGCCAAATGGCCATGGAAGCGGAAGTATTGCTGGATCAGGAAGTCGAATCATTTGACAATTGGTTACGATCGCTCGACGCGGTGGAAACCATTAGTAATTTGCGCAATAAGGTCGAAGCGATTCGGACTCAGGAACTAGAAAAAGCATTGTCTCGCTTGGGGACTGACTTTGGGGACAAACATAAAGAAGTTGTGGAAGCGTTGACCCGTGGAATTGTGAATAAGATTTTGCATGAACCGATGGTGCAATTGCGAACTCAAAAAGATATTGAAGCACGCCGTCAAGCGATGGATACTTTAACGGTTCTGTTCAATCTTGATGAGAGTTCAGTTAAGGCTCGCGCTTAGAGTGAAGATGTTTGGTTTGTTTACGATCGAGGCTTTGATTGTGAATGAACCAAGCATTTATCTGCATTTACCAAATTAAACTCATTTGCAATTCAAATCCCGGTAAGACATCTTCACCTGAAATAATTTCAGGCCTATCGACTATCTCCATTGTTTTCCCAATGCGATAGATCTCGATTTGTTTGATTGTGCGATCGATCAAAATCCCCAATCTCACACCATTGTCTTGATATTCTTTCATTTTAGATTGCAGCACCGATCGGCTATCACTCGGCGACATTAATTCCACAACGAAATCAGGACAAAGCGGAATAAATCGATCTTGCTCATCCACTGTTAAGGCATTCCACCGATCGTTTGTAACCCATGCAGCATCAGGAGATCGATCGGCTCCATTGGGCAATTTAAATCCTGTCGATGAATCAAAGGCAATTCCCGAGCAATCGCGATCGCTCCAGTTAAAAAGTTGTTGATTAAGACGACCATTACGATTGCCTGTGCTGCCTCCAGTGGGGGACATAATAATTAGATCTCCTTGGGAACTCCGTTCAAAATTGAGGTTGCGATTGTTTTGGCAAAGCTGTTGGAATTGCCGATCGGTTAATTGAATATCAGGATTGAGTTGGACAAAGATGCTGTTCATCGATCGATATCCTATGAAATTCTGCTTCTAGTTTAGCGGTTTTTTAGGTAGAATGACCTGTATAGCCAGATCGGTATCACAAAAATATAGTGAGTTTTACAATTAAGATTATAGGTTTATTCAATAGCGAACTTCAGCCAGATTCCGGAATAGGCATCTTATACTGTGTATAAAGACATACTTAGGCTCAATAGATCTATCAGTTTATAAAATAGAGGAATGAGAATAATGTCAATGAAGAACAACGATCGGAAAACACCGTCTGGCCGTAATGAAATAAAATATCCTAAATCTCGTGTCAACGAACCAACTACGTATGCTGAGCTAAAGGTACAAAGAGACAGTGCACGGGCCTCTCTAGATATGGTGAAGAAGGAGCGAGATGAGTTTAAGAATCAGGCCGAAGAAGAGACCAAAAACTATGAGTCTACTTTGACGCTTTATCAGACAGTAGAAGATAAATATAACTCGACACATACTCTTTACATCGAAGAGCAACGCAAGGGACAGGTTGCGATCGAAGAACTTCAAAAATCGAAGACTCAAGCTCAATCTTATCTGACAATGTATGACTTAGAAAAAGCTAAACGTAATGAGTTGACGATTCAGTTGAATACAGTAAAAACTCAGTATAAATCGACGCTCACTCTTTACGCCGAAGAGCAACGAAGGGCACGAAAGGGAGAATCTGCAATTGAAGAACTTGAAGCAGCAAAGACTCAAGCTCAATCTTATTTTAGGCTTCATCAGGACTCTCAAGCTCAAGCCCAATCTTATCTGACAATGTATGACTCAGAAAAAGTTAGAGGTGATGAATTAGTAATTCAATTGAATGAAGTTCAAGGACATCGCGATCGCTATTTGACTTTATACAATGAAACCCAATCAGAACTTAAAACTGAACGCCGATCGAAAGCAGGAGTCAAGGGCTGGGAAACTCGCCGTAAGAAAGAAAATGAGAAATTGAAGCAGGAAATTTCTGAGATGGCGTCAGTGCTACGCGATTCCATTGAACGTAAGGATGAAGCGATTGATAGCTTGTATTCTGTAGCTGAACGTATGGATCGGATTCAACGTATGGTCGATTCAGTCGATGATGATACTGCAACCAATCCGATCGGAATGGTACAAAAATTACAACGAATGTGGCAAGCCGTAAAAGAAATTCTAGCGGAGTAATGTTGATGATTATCAAACCATCTAATGTGGAAAATGAAAAATACACATACGGCGATCGTATTCGTGACGTTGCTGATCAATTGAAACGAGAAACACAGTTGCAAATTAAAGTAACATCGCGTATCTTGGGCGCAGCAGCCCAGATTTCACAAAATCACGATCGATTAATTGATCAAGTGAGCGAAATGATTCAAGAAGACTTAGCTCAGGAAGCAACAGTTGAAATAGGGGAAATAGTGACTATTGATCAACTAAAAAAGCAGTTTAAAACATTGAGTGAAGCCAAGAAACACTTTAAGTTAAAGGCTAATAGTTGGTCCGCGCTTATAGATAAAGTAAATCAGTCAATAGGCATTTCCCCCTTAAATACGGAGCAATCCTCTGTTCCTCAACAATTAGAATCGATCGAAAATCAGTTGAAACTATTAGGAGATGATTTAAATCAAGTTAGAAATCTACTAACTATGATTTTAGATAAGGTATCCTAGATTTATGAATTTGGTCTAAAGCCTTGAAGAATAATTTAACAGTTATGCCTGTGAGTCAGAATCAAGCAATTTATAAATCTGCAAATATTATCAAATACTATGAACAAATTAATGATCTCCAGCCCGCTGAGAAAACGATACTCGATCGGCTTTCTGCACAGTTACCAACCATGAAGATGCTAGACATTGGTGTGGGGGCTGGACGTACTACACAATATTTCTGCGATCGGACGGCCTATTATATCGGTGTTGATTATTCGCCGGAAATGATCAATGCCTGCAAACAACGTTTCCCCGAAACCGTTAAAAGGCAATTCCAAGTTTGTGATGCAAGGAATATGAGTGGTTTTGAAGATCAGCAATTTGATTTCGTTCTTTTTAGTTTCAATGGTATTGATTATGTCGATCATGACGATCGGCTCACCATTCTAAAAGAAATTCATCGTGTGACTAAACCCGGTGGAATCTTTTGTTTTTCTAGTCACAATCTACAAAGCTTTGAGACCGCTTTTAGTTTTAAATCACAATGGTCTTGGAATCCGATCGCAACCTATACAAACCTAGTCATAGCGGGTATCTTAAAACTATTGAATCGACCGCTAACCCTAAAAGAAGTTCAAGAATCATCCCATAAAATTGTTAAAGATGAATCCCATAATTTTCAACTTAGTAGTTACTATATTCGACCTTCAGCACAAATTGAGCAACTATCTCACTGGTTTGAAGATATTCAAATCTATTCTTGGAAAAACGATATTGAGTTAGTGAGCCAAGCCGATCGTCTTGTGAATACAGATCAATGGATTTACTATTACTGCACCTCGAATTCGTGCAAGATATAGACGATTGGACAGATGGTAAGTTCAATCATCATCAAAGATCATAGTTCAAATATTTCAAAGGTCCGATCGCCATAAACCATTGTCTTATCTACAGCGCTAAATGTTTGATTGTGGGTACGATCGTTGCCAATGCATTTACAAATCAACGCTGCGACATCTGCGCGATGAATGATTCCGCCTATTGTAGGATCTCCGGTCAGCACACCATTTTGCGTTGCAGGTTCAGACTTCAATCCACCGGGACGAATAATCGTGTAGGTCAGACCACTTTGGCAAAGATGAGTTTCGGCTTTTTCCTTCTCTTTCAAAACCGCACCTAACGCCTCCAACGCACTAGCAGGAATTGCATTACTACTTGTTCCAGTCCCGATCGAAGTGATCAAAATAAAATGCTTCACGCCCGTATTAACTGCCGCATCAATCAAATTACGATTACCAACAAAGTCCGATCGCACACCTTCTAGTGACGTTCCACCTATTGTACTAATTACCGTATCAACTGACTGCCCCTTCATTGCTGTTACTAATTCAGCCTCATTCATAGCATCTCCAAACTTCACTTGAATATTCAATGCTTCGAGTTTGGATTGGGATTCAGGATTACGTAAAAGCGCGATCGTAGTAATCTTTTGTTGAGAAAGAATCTGTGCAATCTCAAATCCAATGCCACGGCTGGCTCCAGCAAGGAAAACAATAATCATATTGTATTTAGTATAGGGATGAAAAAATTATGATATATAGATTATGACATACATATGATGCTCGGTCGGACATTATGGTATGTCATAGCTGTAAATATTACGGTAAAAAGCGCGATCGAACCTCTTCACTCGGAACCCGGCACGTATCCCGCTTTCCCAATATACGATAGCGATTACTAGCCACAATCCGATAGATAGTGTCTCGCAATACCAATGGCACCACTCCGCCAACACTCAACACAGCCCAAATTCCACCTAATCGGCGCAAAATTAGGGTTCTCCTAGAATTGCCGTGGTCGGCATCCAGATATAGCGTTCATCGATTGGCTGTAAAATCAAGATGTTAGCCAGCAAGCGAGGGGCCTCATGGAGAATCAGATTCACATTCCACTCGATTTACCGGATG
>JAPLHZ010000162.1 GCA_026389365.1 Cyanobacteriota bacterium | reverse complement strand
CTGACTTTTCTTCGTTTAAGTTAGCTATCTCTAATTGTCTTGAGATGTCTCATACTACTCACAAACGAGAATTAGATTCCTTATTAACTTTGCGCTTTCAGTCTTTTAAAAACATTAAGTCTATTCCCTGTTAAGGTATAACATTAGTAGTAATAGTTGACAGTAGTCATCAACTAGAACACTGAAAACAGTATGCTACTTATTGATATTTTATGTCAATAAGTTTGTTGGCTCCCTAGTGAAATAATCAATAATGGCGGATTTTGTGTAATTTTCACTAGATTTTAGGTAATTAAGATGGAAAGATTTTAAAGAGACTAGATCTAAATAAGAAGATTGAGACAATAAACTTGACAAATAAATAAGCCGATCGTTCAATGGTGGGCGATCGGCTTCACGAGATTAAGCTGCAATAAGATCCTGATTAATTCAATGCTGCAAGTTACCCGATCGCCACGACATGAGGCTGGACAAGAGAACGATCGTCTAGGGAAATCCAGGCACTATTTTGGTTCATCGAATCCGAAAGCGCCACTAACACTGTCACCAAATCCGCTCCTAACCAGCCAGATGAAATTTTTGATGATTCATTGGTTTGTATACAATGGACGAAATGTTCGCATAGTAATTTTAGGGGTTCTTGAGGCACGATCGGGAGAACTTCTCGGGTATGACGATCGGGGCTAAAGCCTTGCTCTGTTTTAACGAGTTCTCCATACTGAAGGATCAATTGTTCGGGGGCTAATTCATCAAAAATCATAGTGCCCCGCTCGCCCACAATCGCCATCCTTCTCTGTTTGTCGCAGTTGAGCCAAGAGAAATGTAAATCTGCCCAAAATCCATTGGAATACTCCAGCGTCGCCCAAATAGTATCGGCTAATCCATTGGGAGATAAGTCAGTTTGAATATCCCGTTGCAGCCAGCTTTTTCCTCTAGCACTGACTCGGACAGGCCGATCGCCCAGCCAATAATTCAAAATTGCAATGTCATGTACGGCCAAATCCCACAGGGCATCTACGTCTTGGCGAACCGGAGCAAGATGGGTTCGAGTCGCATAGGCATAGCGTAAATTCCCCAATCCAGCGATCGATCGTCGGCCACAGGCGATCGCTGGATTGAATAGATAAGTATGATCGACCACGAGTTGAACATTATTTTTTTGAGCTAATTCACAGAGTTCAATAGATTCGGCCACCGTCAAGGTCAATGGTTTTTCCGCCAATACATGCAACCCTTTGCTCAAAGCCGCTCGAATGACTTGGTAATGGGTTTCAGCCGGAGTCGCCACCACGATCGCATCAAGTTCAAGCGTCTCGAGGGCCGTTTGCCAATCGGTCAGCCATTGAGTATCGGATGGGGCGATCGGGGCGAATCTATCTTGCGATCGTTTTAAATTTTGTGCCCAGGGATCAATCACTGCTGCTATTGTTACATCAGGATTTTGTAAGAAATTTCTTAGCAAATGACTGCCCCAACGCCCAACGCCCAACATAGCAATGCGAAGAGTGAGAAGTGTCGTATCAGATGTTAGGGCAGTAGTGGTCATTAAATAAATCTCGCCTAAAGTTCGAGTTCTAGAACATTATTCCAGAGAGGCATTCGCTGAATTATCGGCAGCGGCTAATGTTTGATAGGCAATTTGGGCAACGGCTTGTTCTGCGGCCTTCATCGATCGCCCGACCGCTTCCCCAAACAGTTGATCGCGAATCCAAACTTGGGACACAAAACGCCCTGGATCATCATGAATTGAATTCACTTCTCGCGTGCGATATTGGGGCAAGGTTTTCCAAATCCCCTGAGTCCAATTTTGCAATGCGGCTTTGTAGTTTTGTCTTGCTGGATCTGCCAGAATCGCTTCAGATTGTTTCAAAAATAATGGGTCAATCCACGGATGCACCCAAGATAAATCCTGAGTACTCAAATACAACGCCGCCAACACCGCCTCCAAACTATCCGCCAACCGAGACGATCGGCCCGCCCGATCTGACGCAGCACTACCGCCCACAAGTAAGTACCGATCGAAGCCTAAATCATCTGCAATTACCGCCAACGATCGATCGCTAACCAGTTGCGATCGGAGCGCTGTGAAATCACCCACTTTAAGCTCAGGAAATTGTCTCAACAAAAAGGCAGCCGAGGCTAACTTAACAACCGCATCACCGACAAATTCCAGTTGTTCATAATTTTTCTCAGCCGAAATTGTCGAATGGGTCAAGGCTAAATCCATCAGATCCCAGCGTAATTGAGGAGCCTCCGGATCCAACCCTAGTCGGGAGATGAGGCTGATGAGTTGTTTGTGACGGAGAGGATATTGAATGGACATGAATATTCTAATTGTGACAATTAAAACTCGATCCCCTAAATCTCCCTTTTTAAGGGGGACTATGAATTGAATTCTAATCCTCCCTTTTTAAGGAGGCTAGGGGGATCTGGTCTTTGATACTAACGAACGGACTTTTCCAACGTCCGCCAAACTAGGCCGCTTGCAACGCCGCCGTCAATTCTGGTAAAGCAACATGCAATACCCGAGGCGTGAACCCAAGCCACTGACGGGAAATTTGAATGAACGGCTTCGGATCTCCACTGACATAAAACTGAGTAGGTAGGGCTTGACGCAGATTCCGCAACCCCAACAAGTCCAATTCCTGAGCCGCTGCGATCGCAGTCTGCACCGCTGGATTTACAAATATCACGTCTGGCGGAAGAATCGATCGTAGCACTGGAGCCAAATGAGGATAATGGGTACAGCCGTAAACTAGGGTGTCGATTTGGTTTTCAATTAAGGATTCCAGATACTGTTCTGCCACTTGATGCGTATAGGGATCTTGAAGACGATCGCTCTCAATCAGCGGCACAAACTCCGGACAACCCACTTGCCACACTAGAGCATCTGGATCCACTTCTTGAATGGCATTACGGTAAGCATTACTTTTCGCGGTAGCCGGAGTCGAAATCACCCCAATCCGTTTTCCCACTTCAACAGCACCCTTTGCTCCCGGCAAAATCACCCCCAAAATAGGAATATCGAATTCCGATCGGACCACCTCAAGGGCCAATGCTGAACTTGTATTGCAGGCCATGATCACCAGCTTCACCCCGCGTCCGACCATCCAGTGCAAAATTTCGCGCACAAACTGAATAATCTCATCTTGCGATCGGGTACCGTAGGGCAAGCGCGCCGTGTCGCCAAAATACAAAATCGACTCATTGGGCAACTGTCGATAAATTTCCTGCAATACAGTCAGCCCACCAACCCCACTATCAAATACTCCTATCGGCAAGCGGATTTTAGTCACATCACTCACACTCTCAATCCTCACAGTCTCAATCCTCACACGCAGGGATAAGTCACGAGAAAATAGAATTAACTACCGCCTCGGATGTACTGGAGAATACCACGGGCGATGCCTTCTGCCATTCGTTGACGATGAGCAGAATTGGCTAAATTCGCCGCATCCTCCGCCCCAGTGACAAATCCAGTTTCCACCAAGACCGAGGGCATTGAACTTTTTCTCAATACATAAAACCGGGCACTGCGCACCCCCCGATCGCGAATCGGGGCCGTCTGCAACACACTCGCATGAATCATCCGGGCCAAATCATAGCCGCTATCATAGTAGTAAGTCTCCAGACCATTTACCTCGGGACGGGCCATCGAAATTGCATTGGCATGGATGCTGACAAACACCGTCGCTCGCACCCGATCGGCCAGTTCCACCCGAGGCGCTAAATCCAGATCAATATCGGATGTGCGAGTCAACACCGTAGACACGCCTTGCTGATCCAAAATGGCCGAAATCCGGTTGCTAATATCCAGCACAATTTCCTTTTCCTGAATCCCACCAATTCCAACTGCGCCTGGATCAGGACCGCCATGACCCGGATCAATAATTACAACTTGGCGACCATTGGGCACACGGGGGAAGGTTGGGCGAGTCGTAGGCGAAGGAATCGTTTGGAAACCACTGCGCCGTAGTTGCAGAATCAGGCTTTGGATACTGGGTTGGCTGAGTTCGCCGAGCTGAACCCCCGAGGCTGGGAAGGCAACGATCGAGACGGTTTGTGGATCGTCTTGACGCAGCTTGACTTGCAGGAGGGGGCTAGTGGAAGTTAGGACTGGGCCGCGAAAGTTGGGTGCGAGCTTACTGAACGGCAGCACAATCCGGAATCCACCAGACGCCCGGTCCCAATTGCCACTAAAGCTCAACCGATCGCTACCCCGCACCACTAACTGCCGATCGCCCTCAATTTCCACCGACTGAATCGTATTCAATCGCCCGATCGGCGCATCCGGTGACGGCGCATCCGATGATGGGGTACTCCCTAATGGAATCACAATCACACCCTTGCCATCGGGCGTGCTGCTGGCTTTCCACTCGCCACTATTGGGCAGGACATTCAGCGTTAGGCGAACCGTTGGCGGATTGGGACGAGACTGCGATAGAATTCCTCGACTGACCCCAAGTTGATTTACGAGGGTATCCGTCGGGCGGGCATTGCTGGCGAGAGTTGCGCCTTGAAGTTCGACATAGACTTGGCGACGATCGAAACTTTTCGTCACCTGAATCTGGGGCGCGTCTCCACTGATCCCAATAAAAAAGCCATCCCCTGTCACCTGAAACCCTTGTACCTGCGTCTGCGCAGCAGGAAGAGCGGGCGCACTAGGCTGGGGGCGGAACACAGGACTGCTTGGGGCCGGAACTGAAACGCCTGTGGTGCTGTCGCCTTGTGCTTCTGATTGCTGAATGGGAGTGGGCAACGTGATCCGCCAACGCTTAGGCGATACCCCTTCAAATTTCACCTGATTCGGGTCAATCACATAGCCCGGAGACAGCTCCACTACCAGCCTCGCCGTCTGGGGATCAAACTGTCCCACTCGCAGGGACTGAACACCGGACGCATTAACGATCGGCTCAATCAGTTGCTTACGTCCATACTTGGTCCCTGGTAAATCAATCACCAGCCGTGTTGGATTGGTGACCAACTGAGCGCGGGGCTGAACGCCTTCATCCGTGGTGAATTCCAGTTGATTCTGTCGTGAATTAAAGTTCCATTGGAGCAATCTTCCCGCTTGGGCAGGCAATGCCGAGAGCAGAAGATAAACCGCTAAACAAGAACCAACGAGTGACGTTTTTTTAGGAAGCATGGTCCGGAGGAGTAAAGGCATCGTCAATGATCTAGGCGCAAAAGCTCTAGCGCACAGGTTCTAAAATTTACAGGGAGACGAAGTGAAAAAACGTAGAAACACAGAACTAGTGAAGATAGACTGATCGGACCGTTAAAAAGTTCGTTGCCGACTATTAGAATTTTACAAGCCGCACACCAGACTAATACAAATTGATGAAATTGGGCAGAGTAAATTCATGCATCTCCCTAATAATCAGTCTGTATTATTTCTTCAATTCACACCCCACTCTCCTAATCCGGCTGATCCGAACGAATTTAGCTCAAATTAAACAAAAACTCGATGTTGTAACGAGGGCATTTGGCGACGGACTTGTTTTAGGCGATTGGGTGAAATTTCTGCGATCGCAAATCCTGGCTCTGTTCCCGCATCCGACAACACCGTTCCCCAGGGATCAATAATCAGCGCATGGCCGTGGGACTGGCGAATGCTGTTGTGCCAGCCTGTTTGAGCTGGGGCAATCATGTAACAGGTGTTCTCAATGGCGCGGGCTTGAAGCAGTACCTGCCAATGGTCTTTCCCGGTGTAAGCCGTAAATGATGCCGGAACAAAAAGCACTTCGGTGTTCTGCTGTGCTAAATGGCGATAGAGTTCCGGGAAGCGCACGTCATAACAAATCGACAGACCCAATACGCCTAGATCATTTGACGTATAGGTAGCTGGAAACTCGCTCCCCGGAACGACAGTTGCCGATTCTAAATAGGTATTGCCGTCGGGCACGTCCACATCAAACAGATGAACTTTTTCGTACCGAGCGGCTTCGTTACCGTCTTTGTCTACTAAGAGCGCCGTGTTGTAAACCTTACCATTGCCAGCGGGCACGGGATAACCGCCCCCTAAAATCGTGACTTGGTAACGCTGGGCCATGGTTTTGAGAAATTTTTCGCTCTCTAACGCGATCGCCTCGGCCTGGGCAATTTTGGCAAGTTCATCTCCCAAAAAGGAAAAATTTTCTGGTAGTCCGATCAATTCTGCACCGCGCCGGACCGCGAGATCAATCAGCTCTTCTGCTTGGGTCAGATTTTTGTGCAAATCTGGAAGGCTGGTCATCTGAATGGCAGCCGCTAGGTATGATTTCATAGATTTCTGTCTTCTATTTAGGCGCGACGGCTCAAGGGTTGTGCGTAACTAGTATCACCTCAAAGGTCACGTAACGAGCGATCGAAGGTAAAAAAGGTAGATTATTTCAGTAGATTATTCAAATGGCTAGAGGTGCGATCGCCAAGTTCCATGGAATCCCAAGGGAATAATTTCCGGTAACGCAATGCGGCATACAGGCTCGCTTAAATCACTATCTGCATCATGAATCCACACTTCGCTCCGATCGGCCTCGGCATCAAAAACAACCGATAGTAACCAACCCCGATCGTTTGGACTAGAGCCACGATCGGCTTCTCCTGGGGCATAGACGGTTTCTGAAATATAGTGATGTGCCCCGCAGTCTGAAATTGTCACTTCACCACTGTGCCGATCGAGCCGACCGAAGGCTTCATATAATTCACCTGACTTAGCATCCGTGCCGGGGCGATGAGTTGAGAAATAGGTATAGCGCCAGGGCTTGCCCACAACTTGTGGATTGACGGTGGGGAATTCACAAGACTTGTTCCACAACGTTTCCCAACACACAACAGAATCATTGTTGGGCGAGATGTGAAGCTGCATCAGACGCGACGGGGCGTGGGCCTGAGGGTCTCCCGTGGGAATATCTCGAACGTAAGCATTGGTTTCAAAATCTTCATAACGAATCATTTCCAGCAGCACGGTGCCATCCGCTAGCTCTTCGCCGTTGCCAAAATGCCACTGAAACCATGGATCCGTTGTGATAGTTCGGACAAGTTCTAAGCTGTTGCGATCGAACATGACGATCTGAGTTCCTTGCTCTGGTTTCCAAGTCAGCGCTTCAGAAAAGGTCTTAGTCTTAGCAATTAAGGGCAACAAATCCAGCGGCAACGGCGGCACGCAGAAGATTAGATAGCGGCCCACCATTGCAAAATCATGGAGCAAGGTCGCGCTGCTAAGTTCGTGGGTGCGGGTCTGAATTATTGTGCCTTGGGGATTGCAGCGGTAGAGATGAAGCTGATTTTTAGGGCCAAAACTCACACCGAAGTTGAAGATCTCCTGGGTCTTCGGGTCCACTTTGGGATGGGCAGAAAATGGCGTGGTGGAGGTTAATTTTGACAACGAATTCAGCCCCACCGTCTCCAGGGTTTCGAGATCCAATTCATGGGGCCATCCGCCTTCCCATAAGGCCAAAAGCTTATCCGTCGTCGCTAAAACATTGGTATTCGCGGCATTTTTCAAGCCCTTCCAGCGTCCCAACCAAGACTCGGAGCCATGACTGTCATAACCCCCAAACAAGTACCGATCGGCCTTTTCTTCTGCTTTATAGCCATCGGTCTGAACATATTTATAAATGCCCGTCGCGCCGGAGTCTGTGAACGTTACCCCTAACACTGCGCCATCGCCATCAAACCAATGCCCCACCGATCGGCCTCCCCTAGTCAATCGGGCCGGACCATTGCGATAGAGGGTTCCGCGTAAATCCAGAGGAATTGAGCCAGACAAAATTGACAAATCTGTACGATCGAACCCGATCGCTGTGTGCTGAACACATTTAGCCCACTGATGCTTTGGTTGTTGCTTTAGCTCACGGTTGGGGTGGATGGAGCTTGCCGAAGTAGCCATGATTTCTCGTGTGACGGTTGTCTTCATCATCGCGCAAAATCGTTAGTTCTAGCAGAACAGTTCTCGAATCGGGGGGATTCTGATAGAATGCCGAAGTTGTTTTAGCCGCATCCATGAGCCAGTCGCTTGAACTACCTAAGGTAGATGATTTTTTACAAGAGCTTGCTTCGATTCAGAAGACTGGGTCGAAACGGATAGCAATTTTGGGGTCTCGCCACGTCCCCATTACCCATCAACAGCTCATTGAGACGATGATTTTTGCACTCGTAACGGAAGGCAATCGTGTTCTAACCTCTGGATCGACGGGAACAAATTTTGCGGTCATCCGAGGTGCATTGCGCGCTGACCCAAGTTTGTTGACTGTGATTTTGCCTCAAAGTCTCGATCGGCAACCCCGCGAATCTCGTGAGCAGTTGGAGACGGTGATGCATTTAGTGGAGCATCCTGAGAACAATGAACTGGCCTTAGGTGAGGCGAGTTCGATGTGTAACCAGGAAATTATTTCCCGGTGTCAGCAGTTGATCTGCTTTGCATTTCACGACAGTCGGACGCTGCTTGAGACTTGCCGGGATGCGGAAGAACAGCGGAAGTTAGTGACTATTTTTTATCTGGATTAATATTTGTTTTTTAGGATATGGCGATGCTGTTTTCTGATTTGTCGATGAAGACGCTGTTACTTGGGGCGATCGCGGTTGAGGCGGTTTTAGTTTATTTGCCATTTGTCGCTGTGGCCTATGGACGCGTGACGAATGATTACGATATTTCGGCTCCTCGGGCCATGATTGACAAACTGCCGGACTGGGCGAAACGGGCTAATTGGGCACATCAAAATGCTTGGGAAGCCTTTGCAATTTTCACGGCAGCGGCACTAATGGCTTATGTTTCAGGGTTAGACAATGAGACGGCTCGGCTTCAGGTCATAGCTCATGTGGCGGCAAGGGTGCTGTTTCCAGTGTTTTATATTGCAAATATTCCATTGCTCCGATCGATGATGTTTGCAGTGGGTTCGATTTGTGCATTTTCGTTGATGTTTGCCAGTGTGACCCAGAGCATGGGAACCTAAGGGTCAAGTACACATAAGTTCTAAGGACGGTTTTAGGCATATGGCTGCTAGTTTTTCGTTTGACATCGTGAGTGATTTCGATCGCCAAGAGCTGGTGAACACGATTGACCAGGTGAGTCGAGATGTGAACAGTCGCTACGACCTCAAGGATACGGCGACGACCTTGGACCTAAAAGAAGATATGTTGGTGATTAATACGTCGAGCGATATGACCTTGCAGGCGATCGTTGATATTTTGGCGCAGAAGGCATCAAAGCGCGGATTATCGCTGAAGATTTTTGAATACGGTACCCCTGAGTCCGCTAGTGGTAATCGGCTTCGGCAAGAAGTGACCTTAAAAAAAGGGATTAGCCAAGAAATTGCTAAACAAATCACAAAGCTAATCCGTGATGAATATAAAAAAGTGCAAGGCTCGATTCAAGGCGATGCAGTTCGGGTTTCGGCAAAATCAAAGGATGATTTACAAGCCATTATGGTCCGCATGAAACAAGAAGAATATCCCGTTGCACTTCAGTTCACTAATTACCGCTAGTAACCTTGTGTGTAACGATTTAGATACAATAAAGACCTCGTAATCATGTAAACATTACGAGGTCTTTATTGTATTTTTATTAGAAGCCTCATGAACCGTCCAATTCTTACATTCTAGTCATCAAGCTGACCTTACTAACCTTGGCGCGATCGAGACCATCAAGTTCATCTATCGTCAGCCAACCTTCTTTGATGAGACGCGCAAACACAAATACAAACATCGACTGGCTATCGTCATATTTCCCATCAATGTCATGCCGTCGAGCACTTAAAAAATCATGTAATTTCCATAGATCATCCAAGCAACTAATTTCACCAGACTTCTCACGAATCAGATTCACCATCATATCTGATTCCCGCTGAAACGCAGTCTCTAGTGCCTTTTGAGCAATCTCACGCTCTGTATTGGACCATTCCACCTCACTGACCATCAACATGACCTATTTTCCTGATTTGATAATGAATTGTTTTGATGATTTGACAACAATGGTTAAGTAAGGTTATCAATTTGTAATGATTTACTTATCTAATTGTACTCAACCTAGTCTATAAACACCAGTGGTAATAGAGTAAAATTAACCAATTATTTATTTATGTAACCGTATTGTTAGAGTTTGCAGTCAGGTAGTGCGTACCATGGAACATCTGGATGCTTATGGTGCTCTTGGTGATAGCTAAAGTGATAGCAAACTAAGAATGAAATAACTCTTGGATAGTAGGCACTTTTTATCACATTTTCTTCGTTTCGATGAGGAAAATAAGTACCAAAGCAGAACAATTGTAATGAACTTAAAATTAACGGAGCCATCCAAACCACAACACAATTCACCACCGAGACTTGAAGGACAAAAATCAATCCAACCAGTCCACTCCCAACAATGGTGAGAAACAGAAGCATTTGGGAAACAGGAAGATAGGCCCGTAAAAACTGGAAATACCAACTTAATCCGTGAGGGTTTGAACCATTGTGGAAATCTGGATCACCGACTTGGCCTGGGATGTGGTGATGAAGTCGATGGTTACGAAGGCATTGGTCGTAGTTCAACACTGCATACAATCCGATCGCAACCTTACCGATCGAATGATTAAGCTCTACATTGCTGGGAACAAGACTTTGATGCATTGCATCATGAGCTAAGATAAAAAGCCCTGTCTGTAAGAATGTTCGAACTAACACAATGGCAATCCAATAAACACGCGAGAACTGAGTTAAATCTATTAATAGAAACCCAGCAAAACTCAAGAGCCAAAGGCTGAGAATGACGATCGCCCACACTAGGCCTAGATTTTTAAAGTAGGGAAGTATGGCTTGCGCAGTTGTCAAAGTAGTACTCATCATTTGCGATCGCCATCCCCATTACTAGAACTATAGATTTAAACAATGCCCCGTACTTGAACTGGTTGCATCACCAATTTGACAAGCAAGGGACATTAATTTAAATGATTCTAAACACCAAAATGGTTGATCTTAGCGTGCGAAATTTAGCAATTCCTTGGGGGAGGCCAGAAGATCGATCGCCACGAAGAACACTTTGCCATCAGGATTCAACAAAAATCGCCATGCAATATTCATGCCGACGTTTCCACCGAACCAAGGGGTTTGGCATTTTCCTGTGACTTTGATTTGGGTGTAGCCACCATCTGCTTCTTCTGCTAGCCCACGCTCAGGAATCAGTTTGAGATTTTGGCATTCTTCACGGAAGAACTTCAAGACCGCATCTTGTCCAACAATAGGACGCTGGAATGGGGGCTGCAATGCACCATCAGCTGCAAACAATGTGATTAGGGTCTCGAAGTCATTGGCATTCATGTTATCCATGTAAGCCAAGATTGTTGGATTAGTAACGCCCTCGATCACCACTTCAGTCCGCTCAGCCTTAGGCAATTCCATCGGTTCGCTAACGCGATTGAATTCACCCATTTTGCTCGTATCAAACCCCATATCCAGTACAGAGTTCCGTAAAACGGTGATCTGTTGACCTGGTTCAAGCCCCTGAATGGAGACTAAAACAGCGCTTGCATTAGCAGAAAGTTTGTAACCTTCAGGAATCGGTGCGACAATCCCTTGTGCCATCCATTCGCCCAAACGATGCCAGAACCCTAACTTAAGGTTGGGAGTCCAGACTGCATAGGCACGACTCACCGGAGAATCCGATCGGTTCGCCAGTTCACACATTGCCTGACTCTGTTGCAGAGGAGTCATGTTGCGAATTTCGTTGAGTGTATTCTCAGCAAACTGCATGTTAGCTGCACCAGGAGCCGCCATAGTGATGGTTTTACCCATCTCAAGATACGCAAACCAAATCAGCGCCAATTGGTCTTCAGCCTTGAGCTGAACGAAACGTGCAACCGTTGCGGGTACGGCATCAGCAGCAAGGGTGTTAGGAAAGATTCCACGGGCTGAATCGATGGTAAAAGCCATGTACGGGCATCCTCAAAGTTTACGAACAACAAAATTAATTTTAGCTTAGAACAAGTTTCAGAGAATCTTTCTGTAACGTAATTACTCACTTAACGAACTGATTTTTGAAATCTATATTAAGAATAGTAACAGGTTTTTCAGATTTCTCAATACCTAGTAGCTCTAAAAATTATTTTCAGTGGGTTGGAATAGGCATCCAACGCGATCGGAGGTTGTTCGGTTATGAGACTGTCCTACGATGAAGGGCGAAATGGGACTGCCATCGGGCATGGTTAGGGAAAGAATTATGTTTTACCCCTATTGACTCTGCCGGAGGCTTTTGCTGTGTCTCGATCGTCTGCTCAACCCCCCCTCTCCTTTATTGCCCCCAATTTGGATTTAAAAATTGTTTGGCTGACCAAATGCTTGTTGCCCTTTTGGATGCGATCGAAGACCTCTATTGCTGAAGTGCGGGCCGTAGATTTAGAAAAACTGGTGCGGGTTTATCAAGATTTTGAGGGCCAAAAGGTGCGGGTGCTGCTGGCGTTTCGGCATCCGAGTGTAGATGATCCGGTGGCGATCGGCTATGTACTAAATCGATTGTTGCCGAAGACTGCCCAGAAAATGGGAATAACGTTTCGCAAGGTAACCCATGCTCATTATTATGTACGATCGGGGTATTCCGCTGTGGGCGGGAACGCTGATGGGCAAACTCTACTCAAAACTGGGGGGTACGCCTATTATGCGCGGCAAGGTCGATCGGATGGGCCTCAAAAGTGCGCGGAAGTTATTGCTTGATGGACAGTTTCCGTTGTTGGCCGCTCCTGAAGGGGGAACCAATGGTCATAGCGAAATTATTAGTCCATTGCAACCAGGGGTTGCTCAAATGGCATTTTGCTGCGCGGAGGATCTCCGAAAATTGGGCCGCGATGAAAAAGTGGTCATTGTCCCGATCGGCGTTCAGTACAAATATATAAATTCTCCTTGGGCGGCAATTCAACAATTGCTTGGAGAATTGGAACGTGATTGCAGATTAAATAATTCTGGTAATGCGATCGGAGAAACATTAGATCAACAGCTCTATCACCGAATGTATCACTTAGGCGAACATTTGCTGTCGGTAATGGAAACGCATTATCAACGATTTTATTATTGCGAATTAGGTCCGATCGTAAATCCATCGGATGATAGTAATACTTTGTTTGGTCAACGATTATCAAGACTTATGAATAATGTGTTGGTAGTCGCAGAACAGCACTTTGGTGTACAGGGTCGTGGAACAGTTATCGATCGGTGTCGTCGTTTAGAACAACTTTCCTGGGAACTGATTTACCGCGACGATCTGAATCTAGAAACAGCGTCTTTATTGGATCGTGGGCTGGCTGATCGGGTGGCAGAAGAAGCGAGTTTACGATTGTGGCATATGCGATTAGTTGAAGGATTTGTGGCGGTAACGGGCAAATATGTCTATGAAAAAATGACTGTTGAACGGTTTGCTGAGACCTTACTATTAACCTGGGAGATGCTTCAAAAAATTAGTGACGATCGTCCAGCATTCGATCGACCAAAACTCGGTAAAAAAATTGTAAGCCTTCCAGGGGGTAACGAAGAATTAACGTTTCAGACCAGTTTTTGAGGTTAGATTTGAAATTATGATTCAAGCACCTCAGATCGACGGAATTGAAATAGACCCACCAGACTGGGCAAACACCCCAGCGAGTAT
>JAPLHZ010000382.1 GCA_026389365.1 Cyanobacteriota bacterium | reverse complement strand
TCATTCTCATCCATCACCGCAATTGAGTCTGGCGTTTTGAGCGCCTGCGCTTCAAACCATTGATGAATACAATCATCTAAATGATTTAAGGGATAGTTGACCTGCGTGTTGTTCCATTCCACTAACAGTTCGTGTCGCTCGGATTCTGTGAGAAGCTTTAATTGAGAAATTGGCTGTTGTGGATTCGCTACAATTTCCTCCAGCAAAGTCTGGAAATTCCTTGCCATACGTGCGATCGTCGCATCATCAAATAGGTCGCTATTGTATTCCCATTCGGCTATCCAGTCAGAAGAGGTATGCTCAATGGATAGCGACAAATCGAACTTTGATGTTCCCGTTTCTATGGGAAATGAACTAACAGTGATATTAGGTAAATCTAAGGATGGAATGGGAACATTCTGGAGATCGAACATGACCTGAAATAGAGGCAGATGACTTAAGGACCGTACAGGTTGCAAGGCATCTACCAATTTCTCAAAGGGCAGATCCTGATGGGCATAAGCTTGCAGCGATACTTCCCGCACCATTAGCAGCAACTGTTCAAAACTAGGGTCGTCAGATAAATTAGTCCGCAGCACCAACGTGTTAACAAAAAGACCCATGATCCCTTCTATTTCCTGTCGATTGCGCCCCGCGATCGGCGTCCCAACCACAAGATCCTTCTCCCCTGTGTAGCGATAAAGCAACGTGACAAATGCCGCAAAAAATGCCATGAATGGGGTGACACCCACACGCTTACCAAGATGGGATATCGCCTCACCTAGATTTGGAGAAAGTGTAAACTGTTGACGTCCTCCTCTGTTGGTTTGAATCGCGGGTCTGGGTCTGTCGGTGGGAAGTTCCAGTAATGTGGGAGCGCCTTCAAGTTGTTGTTTCCAATAGGATAGCTGCTCTGCAAGCACATCCTGCTGTAACCATTGTCGCTGCCACACTGCAAAGTCGGCATACTGTATCGGTAATTCCGGTAAAGCTGGGGGCTGGTTAGTCGAGAATGCAGTGTAGAGTGTTGCTAACTCTTGGACCAATATTCCCGTTGACCAACCATCAAAAATAATGTGGTGCGCTATTAGTATAAAAACGTACTCTGTTGAGCCAAGCTGTAGGAGGGATGCGCGCACTAAAGGCTCCCGCTCCAAGTCAAAGGGTCGCACGGCTTCATCTGTCACGACTTGTTTCATCTGCGCTTCTCGCTCTTCGTGAGGCAGATGAAGCAAGTCCAGGGTTTCCAGTCTTAAAGAAAGAGATGACGCAATAACCTGAACGGGTTGCTCCTCTTTTGTTACAAAGTTGGTGCGTAACGCTTCATGTCGTCGGATAATTTCGTTAAGGCTTGACTTTAAAGCCGACACGTCCAGTTGACCGCTGAAACGCCAGACGATCGGAATGTTGTAGAACGCACTATTGGGCTGTAATTTGTCAAGAAACCAGAGTCTTGCTTGTGCAAAGGCGAGTGGAAGGGTCTCTGTCCTGCTCACTGGCTTAATTGCAGAAAACTCACTTGGAGAAAGAGGGTCTCTATGTAGAAATGCCAGAATTTCTGATTTACGTTCAGCGATCTGATTCTGGAGTTGTGGTGTCAAAATTCCTTTAGGTGCTTTGCATCGTAGCCGTTCACCATCCAGAAACAGGGTTATGTCTAAACTTCGTAGGTAAGACAGAAAGCCATAGGTATTCATAACTCAATTTCCTCATACTCATCATCAGATGCATTAGATGATCTGTGTAGCTCCGGCAATATGCCGTGGATTATCTCACAATACTCGGCAAAACTAGCTATGGTTGGTGCTTCAAATAAGGTTCGTATTGATAGGTCAATCTGAAGAACTTGACAGAGGCGAGATATGATTTGGGTGGCGAGCAGAGAATGACCACCTCTGTCGAAGAAGTTGTCGTGGATGCCGACCTTTTCTAAATGAAGCACTTCTTGCCAGACCGTAGCAATGGTTCGTTCTAACTCACTTTGGGGTGCGACGTAATTTTCTTCTGCGTCAGATCGGGTTGAATCAGGTTTAGGTAAAGCGCGACGATCGACTTTTCCATTGGGCGTGAGGGGTAGCGCGTCCAAGAAGAGAAAAGCCGCAGGAATCATGTAATCCGGCAGTTTTTGTTTGAGTAAGGCCCT
>JAPLHZ010000115.1 GCA_026389365.1 Cyanobacteriota bacterium | reverse complement strand
TGTCGTGCAGGTTCCGCTACAAATTTGATTAGGAATGTCGAGTTTCAGGTCTAGGGCGATGTGGGTGACTTGACCATAACGATCGGGATTGTACTGAGGCTTTGCGCCGGGGAGTTGGAAGGATTTATATTTTGGTGAATCGAAGGCAGTTCTAGACATGGTAGAGTTTTGGAAATGGTTTAACCCGATCGTAGCATTTCTACAAGGGGGTGTTTCTAATTGTCGTTATGAGTTGAGGTAGTCGTCACTAGGCTCAATGCAAAACTTTCCTCTTAAAGAAATTAGATAAGTTCTAGAACAATGCAGTCCAACCCGTTTGATAGAAAGAAACACCTATACAAAAACGAAGCCTTTACTGAACTCGTTAAAGATGCAGTTAGATTCTTTAACGGTACACCTGTTCATTCCCTTCTGCCTCCTGAGATTTTTCTGGGAACTGGAGTTTATGCCCTTTATTACGTTGGTCAAAACCCCCTTTACAAGAAATATTCAGCGTTAAATCGACTTGCGTACAATTACCCCATCTATGTTGGTAAAGCTGTTCCAAAAGGGTGGCGGCAGGCTCGTATTTCAGGTAGTGCCCTAAATCAATCTCGTGAGCTGAACAATCGTCTGAGAGAACATAGCAGAAATATCGTAGTGGGTGCAGGGCTTTCCCTTGAAGATTTCACCTGCCGTTTCGTCATCTTTGAAGATGAAGGATCGGATATGATCGGCACAATTGAAGCAGCCTTGATCAAGCTAAATCGACCGCTTTGGAATGTCGCTATTGATGGATTTGGAAATCACGATCCCGGACGGGGGAGATATGAACAAGCAAAATCGGACTGGGATGTAATCCACCCAGGGAGATCTTGGGCGGAGCGTTGTAAGGGCACACCCAAAAATGAAAGTATTATATTCTCAAATATTGAACGTCATTTAAGAGACATCGAGGAACAACGATGAATTCTCTTGAACTGTTCTCTGGCGCAGGTGGTTTGGCAAAAGGCCTAGAATTGTCAGGCTTAAAACACGCTGCACTTGTTGAGTTTAATAAACATGCTTATGCCTCTCTATGTGAAAATTTCGAGCCAAGAAACATTTTTTTCGGAGATGTAAGAGACTTCAATCTAGAAATGTTAGACAATATCGAGATTGTTGCAGGTGGTCCTCCATGCCAGCCATTCTCCCTTGGGGGGAAACACAAAGGTGAGCAGGACAATCGTGATATGTTTCCCTATGCAATACGTGCGATCGAAAAGCTTAAACCGAAAGCTTTCATATTTGAAAATGTTAAAGGCTTACTTCGCCAAACATTTGCTGACTATTTCGATTACATTATTCTTAGACTGACATACCCAAATCTGATTACAGAAGCAATTTTCGATTGGCGACAGCAGCTAGATGAACTCCGTAAGATAAGCCGACACTCTTATTCAGGAATAACGTATAACGTCCAGTTTAAACTTATTAATTCAGCAAATTATGGAGTACCCCAAACCCGAGAGCGTGTGATAATTGTGGGGATTAGATCTGATTTAGACTGTCTTTGGTCATTCCCAGCAGAAACTCATTCGTCAGAAAAACTATTTTGGGATATGTATGTTACAGGAGAATACTGGGAAAAGCACAAAATATGTAAATCTAATCGCCCACTGATAGATAAATTAATAGAAGATAAAGCATTCAGACTTTCAGAGAAGTATGGGGCATTTGAACCAACCTTTATGGCTTGGCAAACGGTTAGAGACACGCTTCACAATCTGCCAAATCCTCAGTCTAATCATGGAATAAGTGACCATATATTTCGTAAGGGTGCACGAATTTATCCAGGACACACGGGCAGTACCCTAGATTTACCTGCAAAAACGATCAAAGCTGGAGATCACGGTGTTCCGGGAGGGGAGAATATGATTCGTTTTCCAGATGGGAAGGTCCGATACTTGACTGTATGTGAGGCGAAACTACTCCAAACATTTCCTCCGGACTTTGTGATTAAGGGTGTTTGGGGAGAAGCTATGCGGCAGATTGGCAATGCGGTTCCTGTTCTTCTTGCTGAGAAAATAGGTCATAAACTCATAAAAACACTAGATACACATACCCTAAAAATACCTGTAGTAAAAAGCCCGATCGTCCCTCTATTTAGGCAAGAACGATCGGACTTATTAAACACCCTTTCAGCTTCAGCTAGTCCCTAACCCAATCCCAAATCCGTCACCGCACCCAAATGGCTTGATGAAACGAGTTTTGCATATTTCGCCAATACGCCACGGGTATATCTCGGTGCAGGTGCTTTCCAAGCGGCACGACGAATGGCCAACTCTGCATCGGGTACATTAAGTTGCAATAGTCTAGCAGGCGCATCGATCGTAATTGAATCGCCTTCATTCACCAATGCGATCGTTCCACCCACAAAGGCTTCCGGCGCAACATGACCCACAACCATTCCATAGGTACCACCGGAAAAACGACCATCGGTAATCAAACCAACCGAATCGCCCAAACCTGCACCAATAATTGCCGCCGTGGGGGCTAACATTTCGCGCATTCCAGGACCGCCTTTTGGTCCTTCATAGCGAATGACTAACACATCACCCGCATTTATTTGATTAGCAAGAATAGCCGCTAAGCAATCTTCTTCGGATTCAAAGACCCTCGCTGGACCTGTGATAATTGGATTTTTGACCCCTGTGATTTTAGCAACAGAACCATTCTCAGCAAGATTTCCTTTCAGAATAGCTAAATGGCCTTGAGCATACATCGGTCTATCCCAAGGACGAATCACCGGATGACCTACGATCGGTTCATGGGGCTTCGGTTCATCGGGAATATTTGCAAGGCGTTCAGCAATTGTTTCGCCTGTAATCGTCAAACAATCCCCATGAATCAATCCATGATTCAACAACATTTTCATCACTTGCGGAATACCGCCCGCACTATGCAAATCTGTAGCAACATAGCGACCACTTGGCTTCAAATCACAAATGACGGGAACCTTAGCGCGAATCGTTTCAAAATCATCAAGTGCGAGTTCGATTCCGGCAGAATGGGCGATCGCTAAGAAATGCAATGTGGCATTGGTTGAACCACCCACGGCCATAATCACCGCGATCGCATTCTCAATGGATTTGCGGGTGATGATGTCGCGAGGCAGATATTGATTCCGAACTGCATTGACCAAAACGCGACCAGACTCTTCAGCACTGACGGCCTTTTCTTCATCGACTGCGGCCATTGTAGAGGAATAGGCCAAACTCATTCCCATCGCTTCAAAGGCTGAAGACATGGTATTGGCGGTAAACATTCCCCCACAGGAACCCGCTCCAGGACAAGCATTGCGCTCGATGTCGGCCAGGTAGTCTTCAGTGATTTTGCCTGCGCTGAATTGGCCCACCGCTTCAAAGGAACTGACAACCGTCAAGTCTTTGCCATCATGATGTCCGGGTTTGATGGTTCCGCCATACACAAAGATTGCAGGCACATTCATTCGCGCCATCGCAATCATGGCACCGGGCATATTTTTATCACATCCCCCGATCGCCAACACACCATCCATACTTTGTCCCGTGACAGCCGTTTCAATGGAGTCTGCAATCACATCACGGGAGACCAAGGAATATTTCATTCCTTCCGTTCCCATAGAAATCCCGTCGCTAATCGTGATAGTGCCAAACATCTGAGGCATTCCACCCGCATCGCGCATTGCTTTTTCAGCTCGAAGTGCGAGGGCATTAATTCCCATATTGCAGGGCGTAATGGTGCTATATCCATTGGCAAGTCCAACGATCGGTTTCGCAAAATCGGCATCCTGGAACCCGACAGCACGCAACATGGCGCGGTTTGGCGATCGTGCGGCACCTTGGGTGACGACTTGACTCTTACGATTCTCTACCATGGGAGGGTTCGCTGTTTAGACTGATGTGAATTGGATTGATCTCTCATTGTAAAGTACGTCGCACCCAGAAAAACTAAAGCACGGCGCAACCAAAATCAATTTAAGGACGCATGGAAATGCCTTGCAGCTAGCTGGTTTTCTTCATTTTCTGGCAGAAAGCGGTTTTGCTAGGTAGGCAGGCTCTACCACTGATCGCAGAGTAACGGCTTCCTTCAAAGCCAAGTATCACGGGAAAAGATATCAAATGGGTTCTATAGGCCAATTTTTTCTAAAACCGATCGAGTTGAAACCAAATGCCGATCGAGACCCAATTCCTTTGGACTCACACCCAACGCCAACGCCACAAGCTGAGGCAAATGTAAAATGGGCAGCCCAAGCGGTTGACCAATTACTTTTTCAATCTCACTTTGACGAGAATCTAATTGCATATGACAAAGGGGACAAGGAGTCACAATACAATCCGCCCCGGCAGCTAGAGCAGATTGAAGATGCCCGCCCGCCATGGTGAATGATTGATCGCTGGCATAACTCGACAGGGGCCACCCGCAACATTGAGTCCGTCCGTCATACATCACCACGTCTGTGCCCACGGTTTGAAATATATTTTCCATGGACTGTGGATTCACTGGATCATCAAATCCATTCTTCTGCGATCGTAATAAATAGCAGCCATAAAACGCCGCACACTTTAAGCCCGATAGTTTTTTTGTGACCTTAGCCGCGATCGCCTCCAATCCATAATCCCCCACCAATGCCCATAAAATATGTTTCACATCCGTGCTGCCTTGGTAGGGCGAACAGCTTTGTTGCGTTAAGAACCCATTGACTCGCTCAAAATAATCTGGATCCTCCGTCTTTGCGGTTTTAAGCCGTTCATCCACATGACCAATCACGCCCTGACAAGTGCTGCAATGGGTCAACAACGGCAACCCCAACTGTTCAGCCAAGGCAATATTTCGAGCATTAACCGTGTCTTCTAAAAGCTGTGAATCTTCTTTAAAGGTGCCGGATCCGCAACAGGATGCTTTTTTAAGCTCAATCAGATCAATACCCAGTGCCTGAGTCAATGCCTTGGTCGATTGATCCAATTCACGGCAGGCTCCTTGAGCGACGCAGCCGGGGAAATAGGCGTATTGAAGGGTTTGGGTTGCAGAACGTTTTTGGGTTGCAGATAAAACAGTCATGGCAATGCTCAAGAAATCAATGGGGCAGAATGGAACACAAGCAAATTTAGAGATCCATTCTTCAATGGTAGGCTAGACAAGCAAACTTTCTAGTTTATTTAAGTCTCCACGACTACCTTCTCATGATGCCATCCCGTCCTCCCTTTCCCTTGGGCCTCGCCATTCACACTAGTAGTCCCGATTTGGGGCTGGCGATTGGGCGTGATGGGAGTCCTCGGGTTCAGGTTTGGGACTTAGGCCGTGACTTGTCAGCATTGCTACATTTAAAATTGGCCGATTTTTTAGACGATGTGGCCTGGGAATCGCTGGACTATATTGCCGTGGCCCATGGACCGGGTAGCTTCACCGGAACTCGCATGGGTGTCGTCACGGCGCGGACTTTGGCACAGCAGCTTAATATTCCATTATTTGGGATTTCGAGTTTGGCCGCGATCGCCGCAACCCAGCCCACAACCTGTGCTATTCAGCTTTTAGCCCAACGGGGAGAATTTCATGTTGGAGTCTATCATCCCGGCGATCGGCAACCTATAACGACAACAGGAGAGCCGACGATCGATCGGGTAATGAGCTTGGAACAGTGGCATAAGGAACTTCAGGACTTTGAAGCGAACCCCGTGGTAATCGAGGCGATCGTTCACCAAGGCCCCTATGTTAAGCAGATTTTAGCCTTGGCTCAAGCCGCATATCTAGCGGGCGATCGAACCAATTGGTCTCTAATTTTGCCGACTTACGGTCAGCATCCAGTGCCGACAATGGCCTAATCAAACCTCAGAAGCATTCAGCGCTAAGACGCATTTAGCAAATATTGATTGGGTTCAATGTGACTAATCAAGCGCGATCGGGAAGCCAGACAGACCCCATTAACCTCAACCGAAGTTGCCCCTTCCACTTGAAGACAGAGATTAATAATTCTCTGAGCCATCTCCTCTGTCACCCACGGTCCAAAAATTACCACCACTCGCCCACGCTGCGAAATCCTAAGAGTCTCCACAGAATTCGTCAACTGCTCCGACAGAAGCAGCCTGACTCGCTTCGAGAGTCCATCATGGTCGTATTCACCATTAATTCCGATCCGTTCAGGCGGAATAGCCCGACACTCAACAATTCTCGGTTCAAGATTGGCACTATTTATATTGTCAGGAACCTTATCTATAGTGCCAGCAACATTGCCAGAACTATTGTGTAAATCCCGATGCATCTTAAATTCCATACTTATCATTTTTTGTTAATGGTTTAAAATATCGAATTCATCACATCTTCAATTAAATCGATCCCCGATTGATCCGACCATCTTCCTAAAGATAGAAGATATTTTTATCCGGACGACTTGAGGAATAGATTGGAGATAAAGATACGTCGATCGCAGCTTAACTGCTCGTTCTCTCATCATTATTTCTTATACTTTTTCACAAAAAATAGCGCCAAACATACAACATGTCAGCGCTTACTTTTGTATTCAAGTTAAGTTGAATTTTTAGGCGATCGTAAAATTAATCCCTCTCCCTTAATCTTCGTGATCTTCAAAGGGATCATTCAGTTCTTTTGCAGGTGGCCCAAACGCCGTATAAATCGCGTATCCCGCTAACCCAACAAGGGAGGCACAGATTGAAATGTTAAGAGCCATTGCAGCTTCCATATTTATTCTCGAATTATGAGGATCTTTCCCCTATAATGTAACGCAGATTTAACAATTTCTGTCGAGACTATACGACTAGGTAAGTTATGGCACAGCGCACTCGTCTTGGAGACATTCTCCGTCCTTTGAACTCAGAATACGGAAAAGTCGTCCCTGGTTGGGGTACGACAGTCGTGATGGGTGTCTTTATGGCACTTTTTCTGGTTTTTCTGCTGATTATTTTGCAGATTTACAACAATTCTCTACTGCTGGATGATTTTTCAGTGGGTTGGAAGAGCTTAGGAAACTAGGACAAATTGGGCTGTTTTGGATCGAAGGTGGTGCTTTAGATCCCGGATTCGCCCGATCCTACTAGCATTACTTCTTTTCAATTTAGACCCTGGCTATGCTGGGGTTTTTTGCTGTTAAAGTTAGAAGAAAAGCATTGTTTTAGTGGAGGCGCGTGGCGTATGAATGTGTTTGGGATTGGGTTGCCGGAGATGGCGCTAATTTTTGTATTAGCACTGTTAGTATTTGGGCCGAAGAAGCTGCCCGAAATCGGGAAGAGTGTCGGGAAGGCGCTGCGTGGATTTCAGGAGGCATCTAATGAATTTCAAAATGAGTTCAAAAAGGAAGCTGAGGTGCTGGAAACCGCATTTTCTCAGCCGACCTCTCAAGCGATGACGGCTAAGCTTGAAGAGACATCGCAGCCCAGTCTGTCCGCCGCTGCCGACGATGAGCTTGCGGTGAAAAGTGCAGAGGTAACAGTGATTGAACCCTTGCCCATCGCAACAGCGACCGAAACAGCAAGCCCGAGTCCTGAAGAATCCGCATAACTGCATAACTGCCGGGAATGCGATAGGATGTGAACTCTGTTTTATTTATTGCATTTCATGACTGATGTAGCGACTACGCCGTTGATTGCGATTCCTCAATTGATTGTTGGCCTAGGAAATCCGGGTGCAAAATATGATGGCACCCGTCACAATATTGGATTTTTAGTGTTGGACGAATTGGCCCGATCGTGGCAAATTTCCCTATCTGACACGAAAAATTTTCAGGGATTGTTTGGTGAAGGAACAATAGGAGGGAAGAAAGTCCGATTATTGAAGCCGTTGACATTTATGAACAACTCAGGACAGTCAATTCGATCGGTACTGGATTGGTACAAATTGGCCCCTGAGTCCGTGATGGTTGTCTATGACGATATGGATTTACCCGTCGGACGGTTAAGATTACGCACCATGGGTTCGGCGGGTGGACAAAATGGCATGAAGTCCGCCATTGCTCATTTGGGAACGCAGAAATTTCCCCGACTTCGAGTAGGCATCGGCTCGAAAGATAGCGACGCGATTACCCATGTGTTGGGAAGTTTTTCACCCACTGAAAAGAAACTAATTCACGAGGTAAACCAGTTTGCTGTGAGTGCGCTTGAGGTGAGTGTGCGGGACGGAGTAGAAAAGGCAATGAATCTATTTAATAACCGTGTGGCGGGAGAGTAGAGGCTTGTGAGTAGACGACTGCCTCAGACTAATGTAAATGTTCGAGTTCTGCGGCAATCTTGGCAGATGGGGCGGCTAGAGGGTGAAGTGCAAACGTCGCATTATGAATGGACATTTGTGTGGGATTTTCGGCGTGGACATTTAGCAATAGAGCCGTCGCGAGGACGAGCACTCATTAAAGAACCGTTGGGCCGTTTTCTAGAAGCAAAAGATTATCAACTGGAACCGGGCGGAGACTATTCCTTCACAATTCGAGGGGAAGTATAGATTACTTGCTTAAACTAGCAAACTATGGTTTTAATGATCTAAATTGTAAAGCAACACTCCGGACAGATTTTCAGTCGGTCAAGCCCTGAGAGAGCCGTATTCCAGTAGTCTCTGGTAGTTTGGATTTAATTTAACCAAAGTCGGGTCCAAACCAAACATTGCGATAAATAAGTCTAATAAATGCTCA
>JAPLHZ010000314.1 GCA_026389365.1 Cyanobacteriota bacterium | reverse complement strand
TAAATGCCTAAAATCAGCCTAATCTAGAGAAGAAGTTGAATAGAGATGGATAAGAAAGAGAATAAATGAGAGAAATGTAGTTTGCACATCAATCATTTATTCAACATAATTAGTACTCACTATTTCCTTTAATGTCTAATGCCTGCGGTGAGTTTGCCGAGTTCAACTTGGGAGGCGAGTTCTTTTTCACTTTTTGGATATTGCTGGGCGGTGAAGGTGTTGTTTTCAGTGAGGGAGGAGATGAGTCCGCGACTTTCGGCGGTTTGGGCATAATCGACAATGCCAAGTTTGAGATAATGAACATCGGGATTGAGCGCAAAGCCGTAGAGGAGCAGTTGAATTGTCGGCGGAAAGGTGAGCAGGACGATGAGTTGTTTGTTTCGTAGGATTTGGTTGATTTCCTTACGAACGAGTGCCCAGAAACGGCTATTGAGAAAAGTTTGGAGAAGGTTCATGGTGGCGTGAAGAGGGACGATCGGAATGTGGGGGAGTCCATGTTTGATTTAAGGTCTATCCACTCAATTGCATTCTTCCTAATGCTTTTCGAGCGACGTTGAAGAACATCATGCCGAGTAGGAAAATCATCACAACGCTAAGCCAAACACTGGACCAGCCAACGCCTCGCACGAAGGCATCGCGGGTGATTTCAATGAAATAGCGAGCGGGAACAACATTGGGAATAAGCGAAAGTGGAAATGGAATATTACTCAAGGGATAAATGAATCCGGATAGCAGAAATGACGTGAGAAATCCCACGAGTGATACTGCTTGGACCGCCGCATTTTGATTGTTAACGCGAGAGCCGATCATCATGCCAAACATCGTACTCGCCCACAAATAAATCACAGTTCCCAATAAAAATGGAGTCGGATCGCCTGCAAAACTCAACCCAAATATCACGGCCCCGCCACCCATGACCAGCAGCGCCATCCCGATCGCCACCACCCAATAGGCCGCAGCTTTGCCTAAAATCAATTCCTCAGCGCTCAAACTTGATGCATACACCTGCAAAATCGTGCCCTTTTCCTTCTCCCGCACCATGGCGATCGCAGCTAACAAGGAGGGGAAAATCCACAGTACTACGGCAAACGTTCCAGGAACAATAGAAAGCGATTCCTTGCGTCCAGGATTGAACCAGAGACGGGTGAGAGTAGCGATCGGGTTGGTTTTTGGCAGGAGCGATTGCGATCGCATAAACGCATTGGTTGTTGCTTTCAGGCCATTTTTAATCACCCTTGCATTGTTGGCGTCGGTGCCATCAACCAGAACTTGGACTTCTGTTTGTTTTTCACCATTAATCTGCCGACTGAAATCCGGGGGAATGATGACGACGGCTTTGGCAAGGCTGAGATCGAGGGCGAGTTGGGGCGAAGCATTAATATCCCAGGCGACGGGTTTAAATTGATTAGTGGCGTAGAGGGTTTCGATGTAGCGATTGCTGAGGTTGGTCCGATCGAAATCCTGCACAATCAGCGGAATATCTTTTGCTTCCAATCGGATGGCAAACCCGAAGATTAGCAAGGTCGCAAAGGGAAGGATGAATGCTAATGCCAAGGTCAAGCGATCGCGGCGGAATTGGGCAAGTTCTTTGAGGCACTGGGAGAGGATGCGTTTCATGATGGGAGTATTTTAGGTTGCTGAGTGCGCGGTTCCGCCTTCGGTGCGTTGGACGACGCTGATGAACGCATCTTCCAAGGAAAAGGGAATGGGGCGGGTTGAATGGGTTTGGATCTGGGATTGAGCAAGAACATCGATAACGCTAGCGAGATCACGATCGGGATCATCTAGCACAACATGAAGACGATCGCCAAAAATAGAAACTCGCCAGCCTTCGAGGTGATGCTTAAGTAAATTGGAGGCTTGCTGGGTGCGATCGACTTTGAGTTCGATTAGTTGCCCCGGTTGAGACGCTTTGACTTCGCTGGGCGAGCCTTGCAGTACGACTTCTCCGGCGACCATGAAGCCCATGCGGTTACATTGTTCGGCTTCTTCGAGATAGTGAGTGGTAATTAAAACGTAAGCCTTCAAGGGGTCTAGCTTTTGGGGAGTAAAGAGGGCATCGGCGAGCCAAAACGAGATGCCTTGCAAACTTGGGTGAGAAACTCAAGAGCATCCCGTCCTTGAACATTCAACGTCGTAATCACCGTTAAAATGC
>JAPLHZ010000053.1 GCA_026389365.1 Cyanobacteriota bacterium | reverse complement strand
CGTTTTCCCGCACTACGCCTTGTATCAGTCAAAGCTGAGAAGGCTTCGACAATGGCGAGTTCGGACATGAAACCCTCAAGTTTAGGCGAGATTAGTTGACTAGCATATCAGTGCCTAGACGAGAATGAAATAGCCCTGCATTAAGACACCTTATCCTTCATCACAGAATACCCAGATTTCATCCATAACACACTGACGCAGATCACAAATCCACGTAAAAATAAATACCCTGTCGCTAGAGCCTATATACGGTTACCGAAAAATTCCTCTGGCTTCCGGAAAACTCCGTAAAGTCACAGGCAAACTCCATAAAGCGATTGCAAGATCTTAGAAGGCGATCGCACTCCAAGAACAATCGATCGCCCCAATTTCTGGCTGCGATCTCCGATTCTTTGGGCTGTAGCGAAGCAGAAGTATTGCAATTGTTTGAAAACTGTAATGCGTGTTTTGCAGAGACCCTGACGAGCAGCCCCCAACCCCAAATTCTGGGGGCGATTGGTTGGGAGGCGGGAGGGGCGATGACCTATGGTCGGTCGTAGACCATCGTCCCTAAATCAACGTCTTCTCCAAATAACCATCAAACGCCGCTTGCTCCATCAAACCATTCTCCACCAAAATCTTACGAGTTCCCACAATATGAATCGGACGCAGACGATCCCGTAGTTCATAGTGGGGAAGCACGATCGACGTCCCCGACTCAAGATGTTGAAACACCTCCTGATTTCCAACAGAATGTTGTGTAAACCCTAATCGAGACAAGAGTTGGATAAGATCCGAAAAAACGATCACTTCAGTTTTCATAACGAATACGCTCCTGGATATGTTGTCGAGTCCGGCGCTTCCTGGGAATAGCTAATGATATCAGTGACAATCCATCTATGTTACTGCGATCGGGCAACTGTTCGATCGGCTTGGCTGTAGCAAAGCAGAGGTTTTGCAATTGTTTGAGCAACTGTAATGCGTGTTTTGCAGAGACCCTGACGAGCAGCCCCCAACCTCCTGAGGAATCAGCAATTCCAAATTCAAACTCTGCAACTCGGGAGCTTGGCGGTTGAAGTCCACCTAAAGTGGACTCAAAGCGTCATGACTCGCCAATTTGGAAGTCTTAACCCGCCTTGGGCGGGTTTTGTTTGTGTAGCCGCGACTTTAGTCGCCGGGTATTTTGGATATGACCCTTGAATTTGGAATTGCTGCTGAGGAATTGAGAATGAGGAATTGAGAATTGAGAAGGCGATATAATGGAGGAAATGTAACCGAATCGCCATGCCCACTCTGATCCGACAAGATGGCTTCGACATCCGAATGTACTTTGATGACCACGATCCACCGCACGTTCACGTCTTCAAAGCAGGAGGACAAGCTAAAATTGCGATCGATGCCTCGCCAAGTCTGATCCTCGTTCAAGGCATGAACTCAAAAGAGGCGAAAGCAGCGCTCCGAGTCGTCACCCAACACCAAACTCACCTCCTTGAAAAATGGGAAGAATATCATGGTTAATCCAACACTAGATGATCAAACCTTCCAACAACAATTTGAACAAGCTCAAGCCGCCGCCGAACTTGCCAACCTGACCGAACCCAGAGCGATCGCCGCCTATTACGAACCAAACGATCGCACTATCACTGTTCGGCTCCGCAGTGGAGCAAGCTTTAGCTTTCCTGTAGACATCGTTCAAGGACTAGCAGGTGCCGAGACCCAAGACCTCACTCAAGTTGAAGTGACACCCATGGGCGACGGACTGCATTGGGAAACCTTAGACACAGACTTTACGATCGCAGGGCTTCTTGCAGGTCGGTTTGGTACAAAAAAATGGATGGCAAAATTACAACAAAAATGGGTCCAAACTGCTTGTTAAATCGATCGACCAACGCCTGACAGCGATCGCGCTAGAACAACAGCACTTCTCCCCTCTTGCGTTCCTATGAATACCCCGATCGTCACCCAAATTGTGGATCAGGTTCGAGACCTCCCCGATCCACTCCAGCAGCAAGTCCTCACTTTCATCCAAACCCTGCGAAAGCAACAATCCCCGATCAATCCTAATGCCTGGGATATCCTAGAATGCTTAACCGGATCGATCGAAGCTCCTGCCGATTGGTCCAGTGAACATGATAACTACCTCTACGGCACTCCAAAACAGCAGCATCCGCAACCATGAAGCGTGAACGACTCTTCCTCGACACCGCCTTCATCCAAGCCCTCCTAAACGTCCGAGACACCTACCACTCTAAAGCGTTGGCGCAGCCTCCCCGAAGGGGAATCGAACTTTTCCCAAGAGTCCGAAATGCCAACGAAATTTGGATTACAGAAGCCATCCTGACTGAAGTAGGAAATGCCTGTAGTTCTATGAATCGCAAAGGTGCCGTGCAGTTTATCCAACAGTGTTACCAAACAGACAACATTCGCGTTGTGAGTATCGATACCCAACTGTTCACCCAAGCAACGCATCTCTACCAATCCCGATCGGACAAAAACTGGGGACTCACCGACTGTATTTCCTTCATCGTCATGACCCAAAACAATCTCCAGGATGCCGTCACAACCGTTGGCAACGCCTCACCCTTGGTGAATCGTCACTTTATCCAAGCAGGATTCCGAGCGTTGATGTTGGAGTGAATAGATCCAGTCTCCTTTCTGCTTGGCTGTAGCGAGGCAGAAGTATTGCAATTGTTTGAACAACTGTAATGCGTGTTTTGCAGAGACCCTGACGAGCAGCCCCCAACCCCCTGAGGAATTGAGAATGAGGAATTGAGAATGAGGAATTGAGAATTGAGAAGGGGCGATTCTCCTTACAAAGAGGCTTCGCTAGCGGTCTTTGGGAGAGGCGATCGCGAAGTGTCTCTGAAAGACGATCGCGCTATGATTAAATCACGCATACGCTGGGAGAAATTCTCTATGACCACACAGCAACTCGTCGATCGGATTACTACTCTCGAACAAGAACTCGTCCAAATCAAAACCCTCCTTCAAACCCTTTCCACCACTCCCCTCTCCACAGATGAACCTTGGTGGCAAAAAGTCGCAGGAACCTTCCCCGATGACGAAGCCACCGCGATCGCCGAACAACTCGGACAGGAATGGCGAAAAAACTACCAAGACGATTTCGAGTTGCAATAATTCAATATGTACATTTTCGACACTGATCATCTCAGCATCCTCCAGCGGCAAGGCAACAGCGCCAACCCCCTCATCGATCGCCTGCAACTCAATGTCAGTCCGATCGCGGCTACCGTCATTAGTTATGAAGAACAAACCCGTGGCTGGATGAAGTACTTCGCGCAAGCCAAAAACCTTGAGCAACAAGTAATCGCCTATCAACGTCTTCAACAACACGCCATTAACTATTGCCACATTACCCTCCTAGCCTTCGACACTCGATCGTCCGAACAATTTCAGCAACTCCGCAAACAATATCCTCGTCTAGACACAATGGATTTGAAAATTGCTGCAATTGTTCTCACCCATGACGCAACCCTCCTAACTCGAAATCAAAAAGACTTTAGCCAAATTCAAGGACTCAAAATCGAAGACTGGTCCGCACTTCTGGATTGAGAATACAGAAGGGGCGATCGATCTTCGCCAACGCGCAACCTAAGCCGCTTCTGCTCGGGCTTCGATCGACATCTTGACCCCCAATTCATGAAGCATCATCAAAAGTGTCGAAACATCTAATTGCGTTTGTTGCGTCAATCGATCGTAGATAGCTTTACGATGCGCCACCAATTGAGCATTTCCGAGGACCAATATCTGTGCTTCCGTAATATTCCGAAGTGCCAAACGAACTTCCTCAACCGATCCATCTTCTAAAACCGCATCCAAATACCGCAGCTTCTTGCGGATCTTTCAGAGACTCAATCAGATAAGACTGATAACTTCTAGTTGTTGGCATTTTCACGTTGGTTGAAATGATTCCAATAGTTTTTCGCAGTCACGATATCTTGATCTTGGGTTCGCTTATCGCCACCACAGAGCAGCAAAATCACGATGACCGAAGGTCGGTCGCAGACCATCGTCCCAACATGGGAAAAATAGACCATTCAGGTAAATTTGGATTTGAACAATCTTTCCCGGTTAACAATACTCAAGGCATAAGTTATGAACCTTGGCATTGGCGATATGTCGGTTCACCTCATTCTCAAGCAGTATTTGCCTCAGCAAGAGGGCGATAGTCAAAATGTTTCCAGCCGTCTCACGTCAGATTTTCGAGCAGATAAAGCTTCAGGAATCTTCGGGTTGTGGGAATATTTCGTAGGCCGATCGGTCAACTCATTGCTAGTATAGCTATAGCCAGTGAAGTTAGGACGCAGCAAGAGCAAGAACGGAGTCTATAGCATCATGAAGATTAGGTGAATCCCTTAGGAGTTTACGGATACGAGATTTCAGCCAAGCCCAACAGTTTTCAATACGGTTAAGG
>JAPLHZ010000134.1 GCA_026389365.1 Cyanobacteriota bacterium | reverse complement strand
AGCGGCTAATGCTTGGGAGTGTGTTTCACATCCTGATCAGGAATGGAAAATTGAGGATGCAGGTAACGGATTCGTAAAGCTTCGGAATAAGAATTGGAGGAGATGCCTGAATCTGCAAAACGCAACTCAGAATGGTGTAGCAGCTAATGCTTGGGAGTGTGTCTCACACCCTGACCAGGAGTGGAAAATTGAAAGCGCTGGCTAGCATTAGCATTAGAGTAGATAATCATTTCATAGCCCTAGCGAGATGATTATTCATTGAGATCGCG
Organism: Cyanobacteriota bacterium; assembly: GCA_026389365.1. Classification (GTDB taxonomy): domain Bacteria; phylum Cyanobacteriota; class Cyanobacteriia; order Leptolyngbyales; family Leptolyngbyaceae; genus JAAFJU01. The sequence goes on along the minus strand of JAPLHZ010000134.1, from coordinate 11,486 downwards.
GTCTAACAATTCGGTTGCAGCGGACAGATTCAAGTCCTTAGTGAATTGCGAAGGATTCTAGCTGCCGCTCAGCCGGAACGTTAGAAGGTTGAGTACGATCGTCCCACCCCAAGCAACCCGATCGATCGCCTTTGTGAATCGATCGATCGTCCAAGCTAAAATAAAGCCATCCCGTCGTAGCAAGGTCAACCCCATGACAGCCTCCGATTGCTCACCCCACGCAAACGTTGGCGGAGCCTCTCCTGTGGAGAATCGCACCCCCGATGTCTAATTCAATTAAACAGGAGACCTTACTATGAACACCGCAGAAATAAAACAAAGCATTACCCAAAAACTCAACAAGCTAGATATTGATCAACTCTTCCTAGTCGATAACCTCCTAAATCAACTCACATCCTACCTCAACCAAACATCCACTCAAAGAGCTTCAGAATTGCCCGATCCATTAGCGAGCTTACGCAATAGTGACTTTGTTGGTTGCTTTTCTGGTGATCCCGATCTCGCCACCCATTCGGAGGAAATCGCTCACCAAATTCTCTCTCAAACAGGAGATCATCAACGATGATTCTTGCCGACACAGGATTCTTTGTAGCACTAGCTAATCGAAATGATACCTTTCATCGTCAAGCTCAACAGCAACTTAAAATTCTCACAGAACCTCTAATCACAACCTATCCAGTGATTATCGAAACGAGTTATTTACTCTATGAAAGATCAGGTCAAGTCGCGCAATTTAAATTTCTTCAGCAACTCACCACAGACAGTATTCAAATCCTTAACTTTAAAAATAACCACCTAGAGCGAGCTATTAAACTAATGCAGCAATACGCGAATCTCCCGATGGATCTAGCCGATGCCTCATTAGTTGTTCTTGCTGAAGAGTTGAAAGAAAGCCGAATTCTCACTACAGACTTCAGAGATTTCTCGATATATCGATATCTTGTAAATCAATCATTCACATTGCTACTTTCCTAACCCATGAATTCTTGGTGACCAGGACGATCGCCCCACCCCAAGCAATCCGATCGATCGTCTTTGTGAATCGATCCCTTCCTCATGTGTGCGATCGAGGACGAACATCAAAGACTCACTGTTAGAATATAGTGGATGTAATTCAGGCAAGTTTCAAAGGGTAAAGTCATGCTTCCAATGGAACAAACAAAAGAAAAGCTAGACGCATTATCGGACGATCGCTGGATTGCAATCTCCGGACTCGTTGAAGGCTGGATGGAAACACAACAAAATGACTCAGCCCCGATCGTCTCTCAAGCCGCTCAAGCGATCGTGAATGACTGGATTTTAAACCGCTTGCCCGATCGTTTCACAGCCCTAGAACCCAAACGAATGGCTGCTGGAGACATTTGGTGTGTTCCCGTCGGTTTGGCCTATCCCAACATTGGTATCATTGGTCAAGTGGGCGAAGTTCTCGTCAGTGCCTTTTCCGGCGGTGTCATTTCTGCTACTCGACCTGAAGCCATGAAAGCGATCGCAATCAACTGTTATACCGATCGAGAAGATGAAATCAAAGCCGCTTTTTTATCGACAAGAAACGCCTGATTCCTGTGTTCCCACCTGTTTACGAATGGTTCTTGCAGGATTTGAAATGTATTATTCTGAAGCTGAACTTTGTAAAATGTGTGACTGTACAATGTTTGGGACAGAAGCATTTCAAGCAGTAAAAGCTGCTCGTAATCTAGGTTGTCTAAAAACGAATAAATATAATCTCACCCTGAAAGACTTAGTGACATTGCTGCTACACGAACTCTATCCCATTGTTTATGTTGAATTACAGCCGATCGATCAAACCTTTGGGACTCACGCCATGGTGGTTCTTTCGATCGATGAAATGACCGTCAATGTTTTAGATCCGATGGTTGGAGAACGAGAATTCGAGCGATCGTTGTTTGAAGCTGCTTGGGCATTCACCAAAGGACTTACGATCGTGGTCGATCGATAAACCGTTGGGTCACGCCCCGGAGTAGGAATCGCCCCACCCCAAGCCACCCGATCGATCGTCTTTGTGAATCGATCGCCTTTCCTCAAGCCACCCAAATGCCAGACCCGATCGTTTTTGCAGAATGATACAATTGAAGGACATTTGAGTCAAAGGCTGCAAAATGGTCGCAACTTTTAGCACTGCAACAGACATTATTCGTACAGAACGGGGACTGACGATCGCGGGCACGCGAATCACTTTGTACGATGTGATGGACTACGTGACGGCTCAATATCCGCCTAAATTTATTCGTGGATTATTTGATCTCACAGAGGGGCAAATCAACGACGCTCTGGCTTATATTGAGACTCATTACGCAGAGGTGGAAGCTGAGTATCAGCAGGTTCTCAAAGAGTCCGAAGAACTTCGGCAATACTACGAAGAGCAAAATCGGGAGCGAGTTGCCCGAATCGTTCCCCTACAACCTAAGCCTGGAACCGAAGCTGCTTGGGAAAAGCTTCGAGCAGCTAAGGCAAATCGTGAATCGAAGGCATGATTTTTCTGATTGACCACAATCTCAAAGGTCATGCCCTAGTGTTCTTTGGTTCGATCGCGAGTCAAGGCTGGCTTGATATCGTCCCGATTAAGTTCGTCACGTTTGCTGAAATAGATTTGTCGATCGACAGTGATGACAGGGTTGTTTGGCGATTAGCTCAGAAGCATCAAATGATTTTGCTGACCGCCAATCGTAGTATGAAAGGAGAGGATTCGCTGGAACAAGTCATGCGTGAAGAAAACAGTTCAGTGTCGTTGCCTGTTATTACCGTTGGCAATGCTGATCGGCTTTTAAGTGATTCCGAATATCGAGGTCGATGTGTTGAAAGTCTGATTGAAATTGTGCTTGACATTGATAGCTATCGAGGTGCAAGGCGAATTTTTATTCCGTAGCGTGCGTTAAGCGAGGCAACGCACGCGGCCCATATAATCGATCGCGATCGTGGCTTGAGTTTATACTGAGTTTGAATAGAAATAGTTCTACGAGGCTTCCATGTGCATTGCGATCACTGAAGTGATTAAAACCCTTGCTGAAGCAGAAAGACGATTTAGGATCACACGATCGGAAGATCCAGCGTTTTTTCCGGAGTGTCGATCGGATTTGCCAGCGCTGACAAGTTCTGAGACGACTGATCTCATTGAGTTGCGGCGACGATACTTGTATCAACGATCGGAAGGACAGCTTTTGGAAGGAACCGTGACTTTATTAATGGTTGCGCCATTGCTGACGGTGGCTGGTTTTTATGATCCGCCGTTTCGGGTGAGGGCGGAAGAATCGGTGCAGTTGGAATTGGATGATGAAGATGAATCGTCGCAAGGACGAATTGACGTTTTGGTGGTGTTGAATCAGCTTTGGGTGGTGGTGCTGGAATCAAAGAAGACGGCGTTGTCGGTGTGGACGGCACTCCCGCAGACGTTGGCCTACCTGATGGCAAATCCTCGGCCTGAGTTGCCAAGTTTTGGGATTGTGACGAATGGCGATGAGATTTTCTTTGTAAAGTTGGTGCAGGCCGATCAATGTTATGCCGTTTCGCGAGTGTTTTCGCCGTTTGTGTCGGGAGATGAACTCTGTGGGGTGTTGCAAGTATTGAAGCGGATGGGGAAAGAGGCAAGTGAGGCGATCGATTCTCCTAAGAGTTCTCTGTTTCTTTAAGAACGATCGATGTTTCTGGACTAACCATCGATGATTCATTATTAAACGCCGATCGTTTTGAACAAAAGGCTGTTGCTTTTGGACTAACTATCGATGATTCTCTGCTAAACGTTCATGATTATTAGAGAGTTGTCGATCGTTTTGGAGGAAAGGTCGATCGTTTGTTACTAAAGTCCTCTGGTTCTTCAATAAATGGGACTGTTTTAGCTTGAGCGGATGAGATTTCTTTAGGTTTGCTTAAGGGAAATTGGAGCGGCGATCGGTTATTATTCTGTCAGGGTTACGGAGATTTTGAGCGATCCTATTCTGAATGGTGTGATATGCGGAAGGTTTCTGCCTATCACACCAAATTAGGATGATAGAAGGAAAAATTCCACCTACTAATTGTTGGACTGAATTGGCAATAGTGATTTTGAGAAAACTGCTGGATTTAAACCAAAACTGAGGGAGAACGTTTAGCTTATGTTTTTTGGAAAGTTTGTCTTTATCTTCCTATTTTTCACGATTTTCGATCTTCCTACCAAAGCATTTGCCGCAGAACAGCCCGTCGCGATCTTTCATGCATTTAACCAAAAATACAGTGAGGTTGACGACTTTGTTTGTACACTTGCTGAGCAAGGGTATTCCCACGTACAAATTTCACCCGCACAACAATCGAATCCCAACAACGTCAATTCTAATCCAAATGCCCCTGTGAATGCATGGGCAGGACGTTATCAGCCTCTTAACTATATGGTGATTGAAGGATTAGGATCTGAGCAAGACTTAAAGACTCTAACTGATAAAGCCCGTAGCTGTAAGATTAAGGTGATTGCCGATGTGGTTTTTAATCACATGGCGAGCATGAATCAATATAGCTCTCTAACCAACTTTCCTAACTTTCCCGATCCAAAGGCTAGAGACGTCAGGAAAAATGGGTCAACCTATTTTCACAAGCAATGTGACATCAACTACAATGATGGTAACAGATACACAGAAGTAAATTGTTGGTTGGGAGGTGCTCTTCCCGATCTCAAGCAAGACAATCAAACTGTTAAGGATGTTCAGAAAGCGCATTTGAAGAAGTTGCTGGATCTGGGAATTGATGGCTTTCGATTTGATGCGGCTAAACATATGTCGCCAGAAGCTGTTCAAGAGTACATTAGCTACATCAATCAAGCGAGTAATAATCAGGCATGGAATTATCTTGAGGTGATTGAAGATAATGATACGAGTGCGACCAACTATAATTTCATTGCTGCTGTAGAAGACTTTGTTCTCTACAGCAGCAATGAAAAATGCATTTACCTTTGGTGGGGATCTGCGATCATTACGAGTCCCCGTTGCCGTTAATGATTCACGTAGCGTAGTATTTGGGCGAAACCATGACCAGATTAAACGTTTGAATGGTGACGCTCTAGATGCCTACAATGATGAAACAGATTCTTATCTGGCGACGGCTTATGTGTTGGCTAGACAGGAGGGCACTCCATTAATATTTGGACCAGACAATTTAGTTCCCTATATTCCTGCTGGAGTCAAGTTTCGTCAGATCATGCATGAGAGAGGGAACCAAGGTCGTAACGTAAAAGATAATGTTTTGAAGGCGATCGATAGTCCAACCGTCTTAATGATGGAACGGGGTAGTGAAGGATTCTTTGTTGTTAATAAGGGATTGGATAAATTTGATGTTCCGACTATGGACTTGACGCTCACTAATTTAGAGGGGTGTTACAAAGAAACACGAAATAACTTTACCGTCGCAATTGAGAGAAAGGATAACAATAAGAAGTTTGTCACTCGATGGGGAACGTGGAATCGCGGTGGGATGGAAGTTCAAGGTCGAGATGCACTGTACTTCATTCGTGAACCATTTAATCAATGTGCGAAATAAATAGCTGTGTTATAGCGGTTCCTGAACTAAAGAGGTACAGTCAGCCCCTTACTGGCAAGGATTTCGCGCTGGAGGGTATACCTCACTCGGGCGAGAACCGCTATAGAACCCATTTGATATCTTTTCTTTGAAGGAAGCCGTTACTCTGCGATCAGTGGTAGAGCCTGCCTACCTAGCAAAACCGCTTTCTGCCAGAAAATGAAGAAAACCAGCTAGCTGCAAGGCTTCTGGTTTCAGGATTAGATCTCAAATGGGTTCTATACAGCCAGCCGCCCAACACTGCGCTGCAACAGACGGAATCGAGATCTTGGTGAGAATGCCAAAGTTACTTGCCGCCGTTGAGCTTCACCGTTAGAAGGTTGAGTCCGATCGCCCCACCCCAATCACCCCGATCGATCGTCTTTGTGAATCGATCGCCTTTCCTTAGTCTGACCATTAAGGACGAATATCAAAGACTAATTGCGATCGGCTACTCAGCTATAATAGAAAAGCGTTCTTGACGATAAGGAAAGACTCTGATGAGCGTTGATGAACTGATTGCCGCTGCTAACACGCTGAATGAGCCAGACCTCGATCGGGTTCTACATCAAATCGCAACACTACGAGCACGACGTAAATCGACTGTCTTGCCTGAAGAAGAATCAAAACTACTATTAAAAATCAATCAACCCGTCCCTTCAGATTTGCGATCGAACTATCAAGTTCTTCGGGAAAAACGAGAAGCCGAGACCTTAACCGATGACGAATACGATCGCTTAATTCAACTCAGTGAACAAATTGAATCGATCGGCACTCAACGCTTAGAAGCTTTGGCAACGCTAGCACAATTGCGTCAGACATCCTTAGTTGAGCTGATGAAAACCCTTGGAATCCAACCTGTCACCTATGTCTAGCGCATACGTCTCAGTCGCATTAAGACAAATGGTGTTCGATCGTGCCTAAGGTGCCTGTTGAGTACTGTAAAAGTCAGGCAAAATTTGCGATCGATCCATTGGTTATCGATCATGTCTATCCAGTTAGTTTAGGTGGGAAGACGATCGGAGAAAATCTTGCCTTAGCTTGTCAGACCTGTAACAACTGCAAATACATAAAAACTGAGGCTCTTGACCCGATTACAGAGCAAAACGTTCCTCTTTTCCAGCCTCGTCAGATGCAATGGTCTGAGCATTTTAGTTGGAATGCAGACTTCACACAAATGGTTGGTATAACACCCACTGGTCGAGCCACGATCGTGCTTCTTAAAACCAATCGTCTTAGCGTTATCAACATGCGTCGAGTACTTGTGATTATGGGCGACCATCCACCCGCTTAATTTCTAACGATCGCATCTCCACAGCAAAACTATGGTCTCCCGTAAAGGCTAAGCCTCAAATCTCGGTGAGTGTAGATTCTGAGACGTTACCTTGGTTTAAAGAGCAAGGGCAAGGCTCCGAACGACATTTGGCTGCGGCATTGAGGATTTATGCAGAAGCCCAGAAATATTGCGGGTATCCGATCGGCTTGAATTACTAACGATCGTTCTAGTGAATCAATCGCTCTTCCTCATGTGTGAGATCGAGGACTAGCTGCGATCGATAAAACATCAAATACTAAGAGAAAATAACGATCGATCGGTCTGGTGAATCGATCGGTTTCTAGAGTGGCATGAGTTCGTCTAAGGTGAACCGAAGATGGGGGAAGAGGGGCGAGTAAATTGTTTCTCCTAGGCGAAACTGGGTTTGATGATACTGGCCGTTAATCAATGTATTGACAGTAAAGGTTGGTTGCTTGGGACTACCGATGAAGCGAGTGCCGCCTAAGCCTCGAAAGTCAGCAATCCAGTATTCTGGGATTTCTAAGAACGCGTATTCTTCAACTTTTCGCGCATAGTCATCCTGCCAATTGCTACTGGTGACTTCTGCGACAAGTTTGATACTGCTGCCATTACAGACGATCGGTTCTCGCTGCCAGAGAGGTTCTTGTTCTAGTGCGATTTCGTCTAGGACAATGACATCAGGACGCAAGACTGTGGCGAGGGCGGCAGGGGGCTGAATGAGGCAGTTTTTGGGGACAATCCAAGGCTGTTGGATTTGTTGGATTGTGCTGTAGAGGATGCCTGCTAGAGTTCCGGCAACGCTTTCATGAGGTCCAGTCGGTTCCAAGTCTCTGAGTTCTCCATCAATGAGTTCATAGCGGGTGTCTTCACCGTACTGGTCAATGAATTCTCTGGCGGTGAGGGTTGGTTTTTGGGTTGGGTATAGGAGGGTTTGGGTCATAGGAGAAGCGTCCTCGACGGTTGAGATTTATTGTAGATGATTTTATGAGGGCGATCGGCTGACAGAAGCGGTGTTTCTTCGTACGATGGAGGGATAGGTGGAAAATTTTCACTTACTAATTGTTAGATGCATAGTTGTCCCCGAAGGTTTTTTGCATGAACTGGCTTCGAAACGGCTCTCTTGAGAGAATTGCTGCCGATCTAAATGATGCCTATGAACGCGAGAGAAACGCAACTGAAGATGTTGACCTGAACGAAGACCTTCTCTCATATAAATTGGTTAGGACTATTCGAGATGTACTTACAAGACCTCCTGATCCACACGAAGAGATAGACCCTGAGAACGGCTTCTCCTTGGCTGTTCAAGCTTATAAAGCCACAGGTAGACTAGAGCAAACACACGGAGATATTGCAATTGTCGTGACAGACGTTGATCATCACGTCACTGGATGTGGTTTTTATGAAGCCAAGGCTGAATTCCACAATGGCACATACCCTTCGTACAAGATGAGACAAATCAGGCGTCTTGAGTCGAAGACTCCTCGGTTGGCTGTGGTGATATATGAGCGGGACTCCAAGCCTGTGAACGATAACCTGTTCGATGACTCTCTGCCTTACTGGGGGGGCTACAAGCCTTTGAACAATAATCATCAGACATTAAGCCATTGCAGGGTTCTTCCTGCAACCTGGGTAAGGCAGTTCTCAAGACTTGATACGGCAACTGCTTTAATGCCACCGTGCTCGTTTGGCCATCATTTTGTGACAAGGTATTTATTGGGTCGCGATCTTGATTTTTCACGTCCACCGACAGAGACAATCGATCGATGGGTTCGACTAACAAAGCGAGCCCCTCCCATTGTGCTAGAAATATTCATTTCAAGAAATCCAGATACGATATACGAAAATAAGCCCACTCTGCTCCTGCCCGGATCTACTCTCATGAGCCTTGATTTCATTGAAAAAGAAAGACCCCCTCATGAGCTACCTGTATCCCGTAGCATCTAACAACAAGATACAGCAAGCAGACGGCAGGCAAGATGATTGATAAATGTGTGGTCATCTGGCCGTCGCTGATTTGAGCGTTAGGCCGACACTGGAGCGATCGCTTTCCCAAAACACACAAGCGCCCCACCCCAAGCAACCCGATCGATCGTCTTTGTGAATCGATCGCCCTTTCTCATGTGTGCGATCGATCGTCTTTGTGAATCGATCCCTTCCTCAGCCATTCGATCGGTCGTTTTTGTGAATCGATCGAGAACGAACATCAAAGACTAGCTGCGATCGAACCTCACGATCAAATGTTAAGAGAAAGCTGATCGATCGTTCTAGTGAATCAATCGAGCCTCCCTCATGTGTGCGATCGACTTACAAGGACAATTTGAATCTCAGCCTATAAGTAAGCAGGAACTAGTCAATCCTTAGAGTATCGAATGAAAAATTCAAATATCAGCACAACTCACCAAAGACTTCGACATAAACGTCATAATCCTCATCGCTAAAACAAACAAAACTTACGCCATCAATACTGGTGCCATCTGCCTTTAAAAACTCGATCGCAGTTCCGATCGCAATCCTCGCCGCTTCATCCACTGGAAACCCATAGACCCCGCAACTAATCGCCGGAAATGCGATCGTCTTAATGTTGTGAACCACAGCAAGTTTTAAGCATTCCGTGTAGCACGATCGTAGCGCTTCCCGTTCGCCCGATTCACCATTCTTCCAAACAGGCCCAACCGTGTGAATAATCCATTGCGCAGGTAAATTGTAGCCCTGAGTGATTTTTGCTTCTCCAGTGTTGCAACCGTTGAGCGATCGGCATTCAGCTAATAACTGCGGTCCCGCAGCTCGGTGAATTGCACCATCGACCCCGCCGCCGCCCAGGAGACTTTCGTTAGCAGCATTTACAACAGCATCAGTCGCCAATCTAGTAATGTCGCCCTGCAAAACTCCCAACTTCTCCAACATTATTTTGCTCCCTTGATGGAAATATCGATCGCTTTCACAGATTGATTGAGCGTAGAAAGTGCAGGAACGATCGCCTTTTCATTGCCCACTACCATTGTGACCAATTGCGATGGTTTGAGATTACGCGCTGCGGCCTGTTGAATGTCCTGAATCGTGGTGGCGGCGACGGCTTTTTGATACTGGAAGAGATAATCCTTGGGATAGCCGAAATATTCGTAGCGCATGACGCGGGATAAGACTTTGCTCCGATCGTCAAAGTTGAACACAAAAGAATTGATCACAGAATCTTTGGCCCGTTGTAACTCATCTTGGGTCACAGGCTCAGTACGGATGCGATCGATCTCTTTCAAGACACCCCGAATAAATGGCACTGTGGATTCAGATTTAGTATCGCCGCCCGCAACAAAAACTCCTGGATAGTCAAACTGGGGACTCCAAGACGCATAAACACTGTAGGCCAGACCTTGGCGCGATCGGACTTCGTTAAATAATCTGCCGCCAAATCCGCTGAGAATATCGTTCATCACCGACAATGCAGGATAATCGCGATCGATCACCTTGCCGCCAAGATGGCCGATTTGAATGGAGCTTTGGGTGAGTTCGGGTTTGCTGGCGAAGAAAATACCGGAGCTTTGGGCCTGTTGAACTGAACCATTTAGAACCGATTTTGAGCCGTCCGTGCGGGGTTTGAAATTACCAAATTTTGCTTCGATCGTCTTTTTCATTTCCACCGGATTAATGTCACCGACGATGCCGAGGATAAAATTTTCGGGCTGGAACTGAGATTGATAAAAGCTTTTGACATCCGCTTGGGTAATGCGATCGATCGTGGCATATTCCACGGTGCGGGCGTAGGGACTGGTTGCGCCATAAATCAGTTTGCGAAATTCACGCCCCAAAATTCCGTTGGCTTGGTCGTTGCGTCGTGCAATTGCGCCCCGTGCTTGAAATTTGGTCAGGTCTATTTTGTCTTGGGGAAGGGCTGGGCTTTGAATCACCTCAGCGAATAGGTCAAAAACTTGCGGCAGATCTTCAGTCAGGCTACTAAAGCTCACGCTGCCAGAGTTGACGGAGATGCCAGATTCGATCGACGCTGCTTTTTGTTCGAGTAATTCGTTAAGTGGGTTGGCTGGAGTTTTGATAGTGCCGCCCGATCGCAACACGGATCCAGTTAATGAAGCAAGTCCAGTCCGATCGGCATCTTCGTTACGGCTTCCAGTGCGAACCATCAGATTTCCACTGACCAGGGGAAGCTCATGATCTTCCATTAGAAAGACCGTCATCCCATTTTTCAGCTTGAACTGCTCATAGGGTGGGAGCTTCAGTTCAGGGAGCGGCTTGAAGGTGATTTCGTCGAAATGCTTGGGGACAGAGGCTACAGCAGGGCGCACTGCGAGCAGAATCAAAATCAATGGAATCAAGACAAAACAAAACACTACTGTCAAGGTTTTGGGGTTGAAAAATTTTGAAGAAGTTCGATTTTGCATGTTCAGGTGACGGCCTAGCCTAGCTGGATCATTTGTTCCTTTTCCTTAGTTTAAAGCGTCTCTTCACACCATTCAGCGATATTTTAAATTTCCGTACAAATACTTCCCGTTGAGTGATCAAAAGGCAGGGCTATTTCATTCTCGTCTAGGCACTGATATGCTAGTCAACTAATCTCGCCTAAACTTGAGGGTTTCATGTCCGAACTCGCCATTGTCGAAGCCTTCTCAGCTTTGACTGATACAAGGCGTAGTGCGGGAAAACG
>JAPLHZ010000258.1 GCA_026389365.1 Cyanobacteriota bacterium | reverse complement strand
TTGTGGAGATAGCTGGGTCACGTCCAGGAGGCGGACATCCGGTAAATCGAGTGGAATGTGAATCTGATTCTCCATGAGGCCCCTCGCTTGCTGGCTAACATCTTGATTTTATAGCCAATCGATGAACGCTATATCTGGATGCCGACCACGGCAATTCTAGAAGAACCGATATTTCCATAATGAGAATTGCTGCTCTATCACTAAAGCAGTTGATATAATCTGGCGATCGTGCATCTCATTGATAGCAGTGAGGTTGACACTTTTCTCAATCACCTCAGCATCAAGTGGATAGATAGAGAGTCGTTGATCTTGCTTCACTACCTTTAACAAAGCATCAACAGAAGGAATCGAAGTCTTGCCACGACTCACAATCCATACCGCCTCCGCCAAAGCGATCGCAGGTAAAACTAATTCACTACTTGAATCCGAAAGAATTTCTTTAGCAGTTACCCTGTGATTCGGCAATTAGTGATGCTTGCGCGGCAAAGGATGACATCGCCATCTAGGGATTCTGGACTGGCTGTTGGTTTACCTGTCTGTCTCGCTTCTGCCCAAAATTCAGCAGCTTTTTGCATCGTTGCTGTGGTCAGGGGTAAATACTCTAAGCGATTTTTAGCTGATCTAAACGTCTGATACCTGCTAGTTTATTGGCCCTTAGTAATTCGCGCCTAACTTCGTAGTCGGTAATTTCAGGAACAATTTATATATTACCCTATATGATCTCGGTCGTTTTTGTCTTTGTACCTAAGGCATGACAAACCAGAACATATTATAGAGATCGCATACCAAGTTTCAGTCTAGAATATTAACGCAATTTCCCTATCCACCTCCTATGGCTCGAAAATCTAAAATTTCTACGGATACCACTAATAATGAGCTTGGGCTTTCGGATCTGCGTATGCGCCTCAATTTCTTGGAGAAGGAGAATATTAAGTTAATCAAACAGATTGAGTCTAATCGCACTAAATTAAATAATCTCAACGACAGCATCAAAGAGGTTGGGATTCAGATTGCTCAACGTGTCGCTCCTCTTCGTCAAAAGATGTTGGAACTTGATGAACAAATTCATACTGTTTTCCAAGAAATCCTCACTGGCAGGAAATTGGGCAAGAAGTCCCGTAAAGATATTGAGACACTCTACTATCATCTTCAATTCGGTGGGGTCATCAGTCCTAAACATTTACCGATGGAATCGGATATATTTGAAAATAATGATGAGTCTGAAACTGAACCTAATTGGGATAGCTATAAAGGACACTCTAATCAACAAGTTATGGAAGATATTCCCAAGCCAGACCGTGATGAGCTTAAAAAGATTCGTCAGCTTTTTTTACGTTTAGCTGATAGTTTTCATCCTGACAAGGTGACTGATGAAGCAGAGAAAGAATATCGCACCGAGATTATGAAGGAAATTAATCTCGCTTATCAAGATGGCGATCTGGCAAGACTTTTGGCGATTGAAAAGCAGCAAGCGTTGGGTGCAATTATCGATCGCGATAGTTCTAACGATCTGACACGACACTGTGCCAAAGTCGAGGCGGAGAATACTTATTTGAAGGATCAGCTTGAAACTTTCAAACAACAGCTTAAACTTACGAAAAAGACGCAGCAAGGTGAGATGACTGCGGCTTTCAAGAAGATCAGTAAGTATGGTGGTGACCCGATTGGTGAGGCTTTGCGTGAAGTCGAGACTCAGATTTCAATTATCGAAGAAATGCATCAATTTGTTGCCGATTTTCGAGATCGCCGCATCACGATTAAGGAGTTTTTGAGAGGTCCCGAATTTCTAAGGCAACAGCAAATGTCGGAAGAGGAGTTGATGCTAGAATTTCTGTCACAATTTCAGTAGTATTTATCCGTCCTTATGGCTTATGCCTGACAACACTGACTACCTCCAAGGCATCATCGAACGCCTCACCTTTCACTCCGAAGAGACAGGCTATACCGTTGCGCGGCTAAAAGTACCCAAGGCTCATGACATCTAACTAATTCCTAATCCCCTTTTTACATCCATAAAAGGGATAAAGCCATCTTCCAGTAAAGCAATTTTAGCATCGGCAAGATCTTCAGCATCTTCCACTTCCTCCAACCAATCTCGTCTCAGCATTAACACTTTGAGAATATAATCAGAAAAAGATACATTTATCTTTGTAGCTTCCAAAGATAATTCTTGCTCTAATAGATTGGGTAAATCTAACTTAATATTCATATACTCACGATCTAAATTAGTATGTTTTTGCGAATTCAATATGATTTTACTCTAAATCACCATCTCTAAAATCAGCTTCAGTCGATTGTTGAGAACCTGAAAACATCCCAAACGACATAGACTGACTAGCGCGACTAACTGACTCAGGCTTAAAGAAAGTTACAAAAACTTGGCTCTCCGTAATATCTTGAGGAATTTCTGCTAATTCGATCTTACCGTTCCGATATATTCCTTGGATTGTCTGTAACATAATCGTTTGCGCTGGTTAATTTGAGCGATCGCCAATCAATTCCAATCAATTGTAACACCACAACATTTTAGCTAATAATGGTAAAGCGTGTTGCGAGGCGCGCTGTTGACTATTAACGGGATTGCAGCGGGAATCCGCAATACGGGTTAATCATTTGACCTCCAATTCTTAGGATCCCGATGCTGATTTGAATTGGCGAAATGTTGTTTGACCTGATTTCAGAACCACCAGGCGTGGGATTAGGAAAGGTTACGATTTGGATTTCCTATTCCCGGTGGTGAACCTGCAAATGTAACTTGTGGGATACAGCGATCGCGTCTTGAGACGAGTTTGGTGTAGTCGTTGTTTTAGGCTTTCAGAAAATTAAGCAGAATTCATGAATCAGCCGAGATAGCGTCATCTTCGGTAAACTGTTCGATCGCTTCTAGCATTCCCTCTGAGTATGGCTCTAAGATGGTGGTGCAAACGTGAAGTTCAGCTAGTGCGTTACAGAACTCATCGGAATCTGGACTAGTTGTTTCAAGAATATTAATAGCTGCAATGGCGCGTTTTAGTTGGGGTTGGTATTCTGCCATGTGACGCTTGAGGCGATCAACGGGTTGTTTGTAAGTTGTATTCATCTTTTGAGTCTCCTTTCTAGTTTTGCGATTTGGTTATGACAGTTTCCTACGGTTTTCTCCCAGTGGGCAATTAATCCTAAATCTTGATTTTCAATTTGCTTTTCTCTTTCTTTTGCCAGTTTTTGTAAATTTTCTTCAAGCGCTCGATATTGTCCTTCTAGTTGAATACGGTATTTTTTGTTGTCGGTCATCTTATCAAATCCTTTAGGTCAACCTTAGTCTAATTTGCTCAAACCAATTCCTTATATCGTCATTAGGATCTGTCTGCACAAGCATTTCAACCGTCATTCCTAGCACAACTTGATTGTTGAGATGTGGCTTGACTAAATTCTTTTTATCTCTATCTTTTCTACATCTTAGAAGATTTGAATGTAGAGGATGAGATGTAGCTCTCAATATACTTTCAACAACTAATTTAGGAACATCATAGTTGTAACTAACAATATCAGATTCTGTTATTGTCAAGTTAAATTCGTTGTTTATAGCATCATGATGTAAATAACTCTCTATTTCTTTTCTACTGGTTAATGTAGCCCATGAATTATCATTTCTATTATTGACTTCATCACAAGCAGATTGATATGTTGGAGGTGTTTCAAAATCACGATCATAGATATGAATCTCTGGAATATTAAGGCTTCTTAGAAAATCACTCTGCGCCCATTCCTTTAAGTTTGAACCTCCCAAGGGAAGTATTATCACACGTAAATCGTTTACAATATCTGGAATATCTGGATCTTGAGAAAGCATTAACCTACATATATTTTTGAAAAAACTAACATCATGTTTTCCTTCAACACAGATGATTACTTTGACATTATTCGATCTAATTTGATAATTGGGATCTGGTAAAACGCCAAGATCTTGGCAAATCTGTCTATAAACCTGAGCATCTCCAGATTGAATTATTGTATTACCATTTTGTTTGTTGATATATCTCAAGCTTTCTACTGGAACAAGTCCTGCTAATGCAGGTACATGAGTAGTGAGCAGTACTTGACAGGATTGAGACAAATCTTTCAGTGTATTGATTAGCATCTCTTGATGGTTTGGATGCTGAGATGTTTCAGGTTCCTCAACAGCGTAAATGATATTTGAACACTCTCCTTCTGCTTGTCTTCTTTCAACTTCAGCCTTAAACAACACTCCGGACAGATTTTCAGTCGGTCAAGCCCTGAGAGAGCCGTATTCCAGTAGTCTCTGGTAGTTTGGATTTAATTTAACCAAAGTCGGGTCCAAACCAAACATTGCGATAAATAAGTCTAATAAATGCTC
>JAPLHZ010000337.1 GCA_026389365.1 Cyanobacteriota bacterium | reverse complement strand
TAAATGCCTAAAATCAGCCTAATCTAGAGAAGAAGTTGAATAGAGATGGATAAGAAAGAGAATAAATGAGAGAAATGTAGTTTGCACATCAATCATTTATTCAACATAATTAGTACTCACTATTTCCTTTAATGTCTAGTATTCAGTAGTTTAGTTAAACTAAAAGTTTGTTTGATGAAATCATTCTAATCATCAAACAAACTTTTACTAATCTAAAGTGGATTCAAGTTCACTACTCGATCGCGGTCATTTCTTGTTCAGTGAGATGGACTTTTAGCTTTGGTGTAAACTTCACAATAAATGGGAAATTTGCACTCACAGGCCGACCTTTCCAAGAAGTCGCGATCGCAACGACTTCTCCCTCGAGGCCATTTAGATCAAAAGCCGTATTTCGATGGTCCGGGTGATGATAAATCAAAACCGACGTAGTCACCCGAATGCGTGTTCCAACTTCCATAACAATTCCGTCTGCGTCTACCAGCATTTGTAATCCTACTATCTTTACATAAGGCGGTACATTGGCCTCGAATTTCAAGGAGACTTGGGCAGCCATTGCTGAAGACGGGGCTGGACTCCCAGTTGAATCCGATCGCGCACGCCATTAAACCCAATTGGATCCGTAATAGACCAAGCTACAACACCGCCGCACCCGACTAACACCACCAGTAGTAATCCGAGACATCCCTTACGTTGTTTTTTGGGAGCAATGAATCGTGTTATTTCTAGGGCAACTTTAGCAGTACTGCTTTCAGGAGAAGTACTGCTTTCAGGTTCCGAAAGGGCGGCAAAAGCGACCTTTCGGGTGGGGGCTGTGACTTGGCATTGGGTCAATACTAGGGAAATGTTGTCACTGCCATTTTCTTTATTAGCCAAATTCACCCACTGTTGGGCCGAGTCTTCGAGAGATGTGCCCGACAGCAGCAAACCCTCCGCAACCCCTTGCCAATGCTGCTCGACTAAATCCCGATCACTGAGTCCATCAGAACAAAGCATCAAAACGCCGTCCTCTTCCAGGATAAACCGTTGAACTCTGGGCCGTA
Organism: Cyanobacteriota bacterium; assembly: GCA_026389365.1. Lineage (GTDB taxonomy): Bacteria > Cyanobacteriota > Cyanobacteriia > Leptolyngbyales > Leptolyngbyaceae > JAAFJU01. The sequence continues at coordinate 11,884 of JAPLHZ010000337.1, read as the reverse complement.
ACAACTCACTATCACGGGTTCCAAGTGCCTGGGTCAACGCCCCCGCATCAGGCCGCATCAGGGCATCGCGGTAAGTACTGCGCCCCAGCCGAACTTCCCGCGTACTCACATCATCATCCACACTAAGTTGATGCAAACTTCGGGCCGTCATCCAATAGGCTCGACTATCGCCAACACTCACCAAATAAAGCTCATGACCATTACTCAGAACCGTTCCGGCAGCAGTGCGAACCCGTTGAGGCACTTGCAACGCCAACATTAAGGTGGTCCCCATGCGCCGACGATCGCTACGGTCTTGTTCGTCATTTTGATTAGAAATCAGGTTGTTGACCACGCGAGTAATGGCCGCAAGCTGTTCGCAAATCACGTCTGGCTCCATCAACTCCGGCTGTTCCGCCACTTCAGCGAGAAAGGCTCGAATTTGAGGTTTAAACGACTGCACGGCCACATGACTCGCGACTTCACCGCCTTCATGTCCCCCAATGCCATCGCAGACAATGGATAACCGGGGAAACAAATCGTCCTGAATGGTGGCATGGCCCAGCGGATAACAGGTGTCTTCGTTATGCTCGCGGGACTGGCCAAGGTCGGTAATTCCAAAGGCTTGTAACCCCAACGATAACTGCCCAGCTTGCTCTAGTAAAAGCTGATTGAGGACCGTGCGAAGGGTTTCTATTGTAGTTTTTGGGTCATGCATCTGGACGCAGATTTCTTGCAAGGGCTGGGCGATGCTCGATCGCGCTTCCGGCAATAATCCGGACCATAAACTAGCCAAATCGCTTAACGTCGGTTCCGTAATGTCTAGGGTCAACTCACGCAATCGAAGCCGCCAATCATGAACCCGCAGATTTTCCTCAACCAACAAGCTACTCGCGACCTGCCAATCCAACATCGGCGACCACAACTCCAACATCTGCCAAAGCCAATACACCTGCCGCACTGCGCTGCTCTGGCCAAAGCTTTCCATGAATCCAGGATAGGGCCTGCCTTCGGAGTTAAAGGGCACATTGTCTAGTAACAAGGTATTTTGGCCGCCATCTTGAGCTATGCCGTAGATTTCAGGCAGGTGCAGGCGATGGTCATATAAATGTAGGTAGGGCAAATAGGCCTCGGGGATTTCGGCAGTAACGGGAACTAGCCCCGGTTGTAAATCGAGCCAAAGCCTGGGCGACACGACTCTATAGCGGCCATTGCAGAGAATAGAGCCGATCGGACGTTCATTCGATTCCACTGCCCAGACGTAGCGATAGGTGATGGGCGTACCGCAATTTGCACAAACCTTATCTCCAGACAAGTTTTCGGGCCGATTGCAGCGGGGATTCGTACAGTAAATTTTTAATTCAAATCGGCTCATGATGTAGACAAGGTTGTTAGAAATGGGAATTAAAGGCGTATCAATCAGGATTTCATTCGGGATCTCATTTTTTTGAAATAATTCCGGAATGATCACTCCTCTACTTGAATCGAACTGTAAGCTCCCAAACTATACAGAATGATTTCCGACCTGGCAAAATTTTATTGACTAAACCCATCTCACCTTGCCTCAATCCAAAGAATGCACCATAGGTCTAAATCATGTCTGATGTATCACTAATGTGGCTTTTGGTCGGCAGCGGGTTTTGCCTGTTGGAACTGGCCACTCCGATCGCCTTTGTTTCATTGGTGATGGGGTTGAGTGCCTTTCTCGTGGCTCCAACTTCATCCTCGCTGCCGTTTAATTTGCAGGTGGTGCTGTGGATGATTTTGTCGTTGGGGTTATTTCGGGTGTCCCAGAGTTTTATCCGACCCCGATCGCAGTCCCGTAAGCTAGATGCTGATTATGCCCATACCATGACCGAAATTCTTCCGGGTGAAACAGGACGGGTTAATTATGAGGGCCAGTCGTGGTTGGCCCAACTTGATGATCCGACCGCTCACCTGGCACCAAAACAAAAAGTTCGAGTGATCGATCGACAGGGGACATTGCTAATTGTTTCCCACGACGGCGCGCTCCTCTAGAGAATAAGTATTTGATGCTTATTCCAAGCGTGTCTTCGTTTACTGACAGAATTCACCAAATTTACCAAATTTACCAACGGAGTCTAACGTTATGTTCGCCTATCTGATTGCTGCTACTTTGGCCGCTGCTGCTGCATTAGCGACCGTTAAAATTATTCCTCAAGGAGACGAAGCCTTGGTGGAACGCCTGGGACAGTTCGATCGTAAACTTCCGGCTGGGCTGAATATTTTGGTACCGGGAGTAGAAATCATTGCCTACCGCGACACAACCCGTGAAAAAGTTTTCGACATTCCACCCCAAACTTGCATCACCCGCGACAACGTGGCCATTAGCGCAGATGCAGTGATTTACTGGAAAATCGTGGACATGGAGAAAACCTACTACAAAGTGCAAGATCTCCAAATGGCTATGATTAATCTGGCGCTCTCGCAGCTTCGGGCTGAAATGGGTAAGCTCGACCTCGACGAAACCTTTACCGCCCGCGAAAAAGTTAACGAAGCCCTCATGCGGGAACTCGACCACGCCACGGTGCCTTGGGGGATCAAAGTGACCCGCGTTGAACTTAAAGAAATTATCCCCGCCAAGGCCGTCATGGAGTCCATGGAGCTTCAGATGTCGGCAGAACGGAAAAAACGGGCGGCGGTTCTGACCTCGGAAGGGGAACGGGAATCGGCGATTAATTCGGCTCAAGGTCGGGCGGAGGCCCAAGTTCTGGATGCAGAAGCCCGGAAACGATCGACGGTCCTGAGTGCGGAAGCAGAACAGCAACGAATTATCCTCGAAGCCCAAGCGAATCGTCAACAGCAGGTGTTGAAAGCGCAAGCTACGGCTGAATCAGTGGCGATCGTCACCCAAGCTCTGAAGGCTGATCCGGCGGCTCCAGACGCGGCCAAGTTGCTGATGGCGCTGGGATATTTAACCATGGGTGAGACGATCGGCAAAAGTGACAGCAGCAAAGTGTTATTCATGGATCCGGCGAGTATTCCAGCCTCTATTGCTAGCATGATGGCGATTGTGGATCAGCCTCGTCAGTCGTAAGGAGCAAACGTAAGGCTCAAACACCCATACAGCCTTGACACACGCCAAAAAACTCCAAGACGTGATAGTTCATTTTGAACCCATACTGTTCACTGAACTTCTTCTCTAACGCGTGAACTGGGCATGAATCCAGCTCAATCGTTTCACCGCATTGCAAACAGGTGAGATGGTGACGGTCTTCTTGGATCAATGAATATAATGACTCCCCGGTCGTGAGGGTGCGGACTTGGACTGCACCTTCTTTTTTTAGGGCATCCAGCGCCCGATACACTGTCGCAAGTCCCATGCTTTTCTCATGCTGCCGTAACTCAGAATAAAGATCTTGGGCCGAAATCGATCGGTCCATCTGTTGCAGAGATTCAAGAATTCTAGTTTGGCTACGAGTTCGACGAAGGGGAGTCATGACGATCGGGACACAAGATACAGAACGCATTTTATAGATTTGAGTGTACCGCATCCCTTAGAATGATCATCGATATGCCGCATCATGTGTTTCTCTGAGGATCGATCGATGGCTCAAGCTATGACTCAACCTGTGACCCAAACCTATCAAGCTCAAATTTACGTCACGCTTCGGCCTTCTGTGTTGGATCCGGCTGGCGTTGCTGTTCAGTCTGGCCTAAAACATATGGGCTACGACAATGTAGACAGTATTCGCATTGGTAAATACATCGAACTGACAGTCACGGCTGAAACTGAAGCGGATGCAACGGAGCAATTGAATGTAATCTGCGATCGGCTTTTAGCGAATCCCATCATCGAAAACTATCGCTTTGATCTTAAACTCAATAGTCAAATCGTTAGTCAAATCGTTTAAACTGATGGCTGAAATTCGTGATGAATACGATTCGCCTTGGAAGGATATTCTCGAACTCTATTTCGAGGATTTTATGGCATTCTTTTTTCCGCAAATCCATGCCGAAATTGATTGGGCGAGAGGGTATAAATTTTTGGATCAGGAACTTTTCCAAATCACTCGCGACGCTGAAGTCGGGAAGAAAGTAGTTGATAAGTTAGTCAAAGTCTGGAAGCTTACCGGAGAAGAGACTTGGGTATTATTAAATGTTGAGATTCAAAGCCAAGAAGAATCGGTTTTAGAGGAACGAGTATTTACCTATTTCTATCGATTAAAGGACAAATTCAATCTCCCCGTAGCGAGTCTGGTAATTCTTGGGGACGATCGTAACAATTGGCGACCCCGTACATTTTCTCAATCCCTGTGGGGTTGCCGAGTTGAGTTTGAGTTTCCTAGTGTCAAGCTTCTCGACTATGAACTCCAATGGGCCGACCTTGAGGCAAGCCCGAATCCCTTTGCAATCGTCACCATGGCGCATCTGAAGACCAAAGCGACTCGAAAAGATTTGCAGTCTCGCAAAGAGTGGAAATTTCGCCTGACCCGAGCTCTATGAACAAGGTTATGAACGACAAGATATAGTTGAGCTATATCGATTTCTAGACTGGATTTTAGAATTGCCCGATGATTTAAAACAAGCCTTTCACACTGAGTTAGCTCAATATGAGCAGGAGAGACAAATGCCGTATGTAACGTCGATCGAACGCATGGGTGAAGCACGAGGACGGACGGAAGGACGAAAAGAAGGAGAACTATCTCTGGTCCTCCGCCTGCTTACCCGTCGTGTTGGGGTTGTTCCGGGTAGCCTGATCGATCGGATTCAAGCCTTACCCATCGAACAACTTGAAACATTAGCGGAAGATCTATTGGATTTTCCGCGTTTAGCGGATTTGATGAATTGGTTTAAAACGATCGAGATTTTGGAGTAAGCCAATTCTGTCGTTTTAGAAAAATTTCTCATGAAAAACTTGAACATTGAGTAACCTAAAAAACATGAAATTTGGCGTAATTGTATTCCCTGGTTCTAACTGCGATCGCGATATGGCTTGGGTGACTCAAGGCTTATTGGGCCAACCGACTCGAATGGTTTGGCATGAGGATTCGGATATTGGTGACCTTGATGTGATAATTGTGCCCGGTGGGTTTAGTTATGGCGATTATTTGCGCTGTGGTGCGATCGCCCGTTTTTCCCCCGCCATGCAAGCGACGGTCCAACATGCAGCGCAAGGTAAATATGTTTTGGGTGTATGCAACGGATTTCAAATTTTGACAGAAATCGGATTGCTACCGGGTGCCTTGACGCGGAATCGTGGATTGCATTTCATTTGCGATCGGACTCCCTTACGTGTGGAACGAAATGATTTGCCATGGACTCGGAACTATGACGCGAATCAAGTCATTACGATTCCGATCGCCCATGGAGAAGGCTGTTATTTTGCGGATGACGATACGCTGAAATCACTTGAAGATAATAATCAAGTAATCTTTCGATATAGCGATGTGAATGGTGAAATAAACGATCGGGTCAACCCCAATGGTTCTCGTAATAATATTGCAGGGATTTGCAATCGTGAGGGCAATGTTTTGGGCATGATGCCACATCCAGAACGATCGGCAGATATTGCGATCGGGGGAATCGATGGGATGGGATTGTTTACGGGATTGCTAGAAATAGCAATGATTAATTAAGAATTAATAAGACTCAGTTTTTTATCAAATTGATCGTCTATTCGAGCAAGCCATCAGGATTTAGATGGCTAAAATTCTAGTGGGCGAATAAAATTCATTGAGCTTGAGTTAAATTCTTGCCCCCTTAAAAAGGGGGTTAAGAGGATTGAGTATTTTGATGCCAATGAAAGAAGTTTTCAAATGTGCTCTAATTGATACTGACTTGCGTTATTATTGAAAACAGATTGCAGTAGATAACCCTTTCCAAAAATTAGACATGGCTATTACAAGACGGATTTTTCTGGCAGCAGGTGCTGCGACAGCGGCGATCGCCACTGAGCGGTTCTTCAGCAGCCGATCGGCTCAAGCTCAAAACAAGGTATTGAATCTCTATACAGCGCGGCATTATGGATCTGACACTCAGATTTATGAGGGCTTTTTCAAGAAGACGGGCATTAAGGTTAACCTTGTTGAAGCCACGGCGGACAAGTTGGTTGAACGGGTCAAGAGCGAGGGTCGGAACAGTCCGGCTGACGTGATTATGACGGTGGATGCGGGCAATTTGTATCGTGCCCAGCAGGCGGATGTTTTCCAGACTATTGACTCTCGCATTCTAAAGGACGCTATTCCTGAGAACTTGAGAGATAGCAATGGAACTTGGTTTGGATTTACCAAGCGCACTCGCGTCATTATGTACAACAAGGAAAGAGGCATTGATCTCTCGAAAGTCAAAACCTATGAAGATTTAGGCCGTGACGATTTAGGCTATAAAATCTTAGTGCGATCGTCTAGCAATATTTATAATCAATCTTTAATGGGTTCGATCGTTGAACTGTATGGAGAGGAGGGCGCTGAAAAATGGGCTAAGGGAGTTGTAAAGAATATGGCTCGTAAGCCTGAGGGTGGAGATACGCCACAGATTCAAGCCCTGGCAGCAGGAATGGCTGATTTAGCGATTTCTAATACCTATTATCTCGCTCGGTTAGCGAAATCGTCCAAGGCTGAAGAGCGTGAAGTGGCCAGTAAAGTAGGCGTGATTTTCCCGAATCAATCTGGCGATGGCAAGCTTAGTCGCGGTGCCCACACGAATATTAGTGGTGCGGGTGTTGCCAAGTATTCGCCAAACAAGGAGGCAGCTATTCAATATCTAGAATATTTAGCAACCCCTGAAGTTCAGAAGATGTTTGCGGCGAACAACAATGAATATCCGGTTCTTCCGAGAGGGAAAGTTGATATTGATCCAATTCTACTCAGCTATGGATCATTTAAGGAAGATGTGATGTCCTCTGAGATTTTGGGTAAGAACAATCAACGGGCTATTCAAGTGATGGACCGGGCGGGTTGGAAGTAGTGGGCAACCGTCTGTGTTTTAAAGTTTAATCCTCATGTAGTAAGTAGGATGCTCCGATCGAGTATCCTATTTTTTTAAGGTTATATTCATCTCAATTGGATTATGTCTAGCACTATTGAATTTCTCAGCAAAGGCGGACCAATCATGGTGCCGATCGGAGCCTTATCAGTTCTGACGATTACCTGTGCATTGGAGCGGACTTGGTTTTGGTGGCATACCATACAGGGCGAGAAGCAGCTTGTTTCTAAAATTTTGCAGGTGTCACAGCATGATCTCGGTGAAGCAAAGACCATTGCAGAGCAAGCCAAACGATTGCCCATTGGTCGATTTATCTTAGCGGCATTGCGTTTGAATCAACCCACGCCGGAGACATTTCAATTAGCGATGGTGGCGGCGGGCGATCGGGAATTCATTGAAATGCGTAAGTGTGACAAACTGTTGGAAACTATTGTTGCGATCGCGCCGTTGCTAGGACTATTGGGAACCGTAACGGGTTTGATTGCGACATTTTTTAATTTGAATATTGGTGGCGGTGGCGGTGGAAATGTTGACTTATCGAAAGCTTCTCAAGGAATTGCAGAGGCTTTGATTACTACAGCGGGCGGAATGATTGTTGCGATTATGGCATTGATCATTTATCGGGCCTGCGTTGGATTGCAAGCCGCACAAATGGATTACTTTTCAGAAGTGGGGAGTGAATTGGAGTTGATCTATCGGCAACGTTGGTATGAACCGCGTATGAATCACGAACAACAGCAAAATTTGAGCCAAGACTTATTGCAGCAAATGGTGACATTGTTGAACGATCGGCTCCCTAGGCCCCATTCAACGCTGACGTTTGATGATGGTGTTGCCCATTTGCCAACTGAGAACGAGGACGGGCAATAGACCCACTAATACAATTGTTAAAGCTGGAAGTGCAGCTTCAGAGAGCCGTTCATCCGATGCGAGATTGAAAACGCGGACGGCAAGGGTGTCGTAGTTGAGGGGTCGCATGATCAACGTGACAGGTAACTCCTTCATCACATCGACGAATACTAAAATTACAGCACTCATCAATCCACCGCGCATGAGTGGCAAATGAATTTGGAATAGAGTTTGCACTGTATTTAAACCTAGACTTCGAGACGCATTATCGAGATTGGGCTTAATGTTATTTAAACTAGATTCAACTGCCCCATAACCCACGGCTAGAAATCGTACTAAATACGCAAATACCAATGCAAAAATAGTCCCGCTAAGCAGCAATCCCGTTGAACTATTGAATTGCGATCGCATCCAGCTATCCAATGCATTATCAAATTTCCCCAGTGGTACTATTGCCCCGATCGCAATCACAGCACCAGGAATCGCATAACCAAGGGTGGCACCTTGAATAGCCCAACGATTGAGTTTCGAGGGGTGTAGTCGTTGACCATAGGCGAGAATAACGGCGATGATGACCGCCATTGTAGCGGCAGTACTGGCCAAGGTAAAACTATGAATGGCATAGCCCCAAAACGGGTCCGGGGCATTTGCCAAGAACTCGCCTGACGTCGCCGCGCCATAGTCCCCATCACCACTTGGGCCACTCGTGCTGGTAGTCGATCGATCGCCTTTAATTAGAAACGCTAAAACACTAACCGGAATACCAAAGCCTAGAACAATTGGAAGACCACAAATCCCGATCGCAGCCCATTGATGCCAATCACGAAGCACATATCGTTTGGTTTCAGTCGTTTGGCTAGTTTGGTAAAAACGTTGGCGATTACGGGATTGACGCTCAATAATGACGAGTACAGCGATGAAACTCAATAGCAACAGAGCAAGTTGCAGAGCAGCAGCGCGTTCACCTTGACCAAACCAAGTGCGAAAAATTCCTATCGTAAAAGTTGGCACCGCGAAGAATTCAACTGTTCCATAGTCATTCAATGTTTCCATTAATGCCAGTGACAATCCGGCCACAATAGCAGGTCTGGCCATAGGTAAGGCGACTTTTAGAAATCCCTGCCATGGCGTACAGCCTAGACCGCGACTGGCTTCTAATGTAATTGATGATTGATTTGAAAAAGCCGATCGGGCGAGTAAATAAACATAGGGATACAGCACCAAAACAAACATTGCGATCGCTCCCGGCATCGATCGAACATTTGGGAACCAGTAGTCTTGAGCATTCTTCCAGCCAAACCATTGCCGCAATATAGACTGTACTGGGCCGTAATATTCCAATAAATCCGTATAGGTGTAAGCCAAAATATAAGCTGGAGCCGCCAACGGGAGCAACAACGCCCACTGAAATAGCGATCGGCCCCGAAATTCACACATCGTCACCAGCCAAGCGCAAGTTGTTCCGACGATCGCCACGCCTGCTCCTACCCCCACCATCAGAATTAAAGAATTAAGAATGTATTCGCCCAATACTGTCGTAATCAAATGTTGCCAAACCGCTCCTGTATCTGAAAAAATACTGGTCAAGACTGAAACTAACGGCAGCATCATTAAGAGTGCTAATGAAACAGTTGCGATCGTCCAAATTGAGAAGGGTTGAGCTTTGGACGAGACTTGTGCGAGGGAGGTTGTTAGTTTACGAACCATAGGATTTATAATAATGAGACGTAGATTCAATTAGCTTTATCTTCCCATGTCTGACCCAACGATCGTTCTTAAAATCAATCAAATTTCTAAACAATTCGATCGTAATTCACCACCCGCTTTAAATCAGGTCTCTTTGGAGTTACAAGAAGGGGAGATTTTGGGTCTTTTGGGTCCGTCCGGATGTGGGAAAACGACATTATTGCGACTCATTGCTGGATTTGAGACCTTGAACTCAGGTTCCATTGAGTTGTCGGGTGAATCTATTGCAACATCTGATAAATCCGTCGCACCGGAACATCGAAATATTGGCATGGTGTTTCAAGATTATGCGCTCTTTCCCCATTTGACGATCGCTCAGAATATTGCCTTTGGACTCCAGAAAACAAGCCGAAAGCGATTTGCACCCGCACAAATTCAAGCCTTGACACAAGAGTCGATTCATCGGGTGGGTTTATCTGGTTTAGAATCGCGTTATCCCCACGAATTATCAGGAGGACAACAACAGCGGGTCGCATTAGCACGAGCATTAGCGCCTCAACCTGCGATAATTTTATTGGATGAGCCATTGAGTAATTTAGATATTCAAGTGCGGTTAAGACTACGACAGGAAATCCGATCGATTCTTAAAACGGCGGGAACGTCTGCAATTTTTGTAACGCATGATCAAGAAGAAGCCCTATCGATGTGCGATCGGATTGCAGTGATGAACCAAGGAAACTTAGAACAAGTTGGCACCCCAGAATCAATTTATCAAACGCCCACATCCCGCTTTGTAGCTGATTTTGTAACGCAAGCTAATTTTATTGAAGCAACGTTTCGATCGGGAGTTTGGCATACAGAAATTGGTGAATTTGAGCCGATCGGAACACTTGAAAATCCTGATAAAAAATCTCAAGCAACATTAATGATTCGTCAGGAAGATGTGCAGATCAAAGTGGACGATCGAAGCAATATTATAATTCGCGATCGGCAATTCTTAGGTCGTGAATATTATTATGAATTGGTATTAAAATCAGGTCAGAAGATATTAGTAACTTGTCCGATCGGTGAGAAATATGCAATAGGAATTGGGGTTACGATCGAGATCGACACTAATAGAATCATCACTATTTAATATTTCTAAAGGACACCGCCCAAAGCAATTATTTGGTCTTCATCTTTGAAAACTACATTAACTTTATCGCCAGCGACAGGAGGAAGTATGAAGTAAAGAAATTTGCTTGTTTTATTATCTTTAATTCGATAGCCTACAATCTGACTTTCTGTAGGTCGCTCGCCCATATTTTTCGGTGAGTCAGTATCATTAATTTCTTGATGTTGGTTTCCAAACTGCTTCGCTAAAGTAGCAAGTATTTTGTCTTGGGGTGCAGAAACTTGACTACATCTTGATTCACCTGGACAAGGAATTCCAGTCAGTAATTTACTAACTGTTCCTTCTGGAGTAAGAACTTCGGCGGGTAGCGGACTTGGAGAAACAGGTATTGTGGGCGCAGGGTCTGGCTTTTTAATGGGAGATTCTGAGGGTTTAGATTGCGATGGAGTTTGAATAACTTTCTCAATAATTCTTTCAATAATAACTGGACTTGTTGAGGGGCTTGAAGTCGTTTTAGCGGGAGATTGAGCAGGAGTCGAAGCCGTTGACGGACTGGTTATTAGAGATACAGTAGGCAGAGCCATATCCCCGATCGCCTGAAGTTCTTCTTTTTTTTCAGGTTCACTCTCTTTTTTTATCTCAGTATTCACTGGAATCCATAGCACTAACCCATGAATCACAAGGGCGATCGGAGCCATGGCGAGAAGGCCGAGCTTTTTAACGTTAAATGTTGGCACCTGATGAGGAATATTCATGACGTATTGAGAATCCAAAGCAATTATTATGATAGTTTAGCACCTTATTGCAAGTTAACATCAATTAAGTCACACATTTCTTCATGATATTTCAAGATCACTAAAGAACGATCGTCTACAGAGATGATATCTACTTCAAATAAAACGACGTTGGAACCGATCGTCTATCCGATCGTATTTGCTGGAGTTGCAGCTTTTGCAAAAAACTATGGCACCGTAATGTATCCGTGCCCAACATCAATCACAGCTTGAAAATGCATCAAGAAATCCATACCTAAGATTCCATTGATGTAGGGAGAAACGGGAAGTTGTAAGGCAAGTACAGGAAAATCTTGAACCTGTTGCCCCAGACTGTTCAACCAAGGCACTTGAACGATCGGTACATCAATAACTCCATTACCTGTCATAATCTGGTAGTCCTAAAAAGGAAAATATCTAGATGGTTGTTAGAAAGTAAATCAATGTCAGAGTCAAGCCCATCCTGCCCATCCTGCCAGTCGGTATCAGTGGTTAAAAACGGTAGAACAAGGCATGGGAAACAAAATTATAAATG
>JAPLHZ010000065.1 GCA_026389365.1 Cyanobacteriota bacterium | reverse complement strand
GCCATCGAATACGGCGCGGCCTACTGGACTAGCGGCCATAATCTTGTCCAACTCATCCATACCGCCTTCAACCATGGGGACAAGTTTTGTGGAAGTGATAACTTGGATAGCTGTTTTATTTTTAGGTGAGACGATCGCAATGATTCTGAGATTGCCTCTCACACCACCGTTAAGCCCTAAGTCAGAGCATTGTGGAGATTGAGACATAGCCCAAACCCAAACACCTTTCGAGTCTCCTTGAGCAACGATGCCAGCCATAAACTTCTTTAACTTGGGTAAAGCCTTCATAGATTTATCTGCCATCTCAAGTTCGATCGATGCCGCTAACAATTCATCAAAAATTAATAATTTTGGCGCGGGCAACTTCTGAAATTTGCTCATACATCGGAGTAACCATTCGGCTCCCTCATCGGGGTCTAAGCAATCCATGAGAGCAAATGATTCAAAAATATCTGTTACAGGTTCCCAGTATCCGCGCTCGTTTGGGTCTCCTTTAGGGTCAATCATCATTACAGTGAGTGCTGGATTTTGAGACTTTAGAACCCGTACAGCATTAGAAACCGTTACGCCTTTCCCAGATCCGGGCGTTCCGACGATGAGGGCAGATTGTGGATTCTCGCCTAAATCTTGAGCGGGATTCCAAACGGGTGAGACGATATGTTGAATTGACGGCGGGGCGGCGGTAGTTGCGTCCTGGGCGATTGCGATCGGCTGCACCCCACTGATAGCAAGGGTTTCATCTTTTGCCCTGGGCGCGATATGGCTATCATTATTTTGAAAACCTTGCTGTGACTGGATTTCAGGTTTATCGTCCTGGGCGTTTGGATTGATAGACATAGTTCCGGCGATCGTATTGCGATCGGTCGGGATGCCATTAGCGAACATATGAAAAACCATTTGATCGTAAATTGCCACTAGTTGAGCCGTAGATGCTCCTTGCTGGGACAGCTCCCATAGCCGATCGCGTATCCATGGATGATGCTTATGCAGCTCGAATTCAGTCCGACGAAGAGCACCGACACGCTCCGATAAATCCTTTAACCAGTAACTGCCACCCGATCCGATCGCGGCGATCGTGCCACCAATTGCTAGACCGATCGGACCTGAACCGACTGCCAGGAATGACACACCACCGCATACTAGACCGACCCAAAATCCAGCACTAGACACGCTCTCGCAATGCTCCCAAACTGATTTTTCTTCTTTGGCGTACGATGCCAGATAGGTCAAGGCATTCTCCAAACTGTGATGCTGTTCTGCCAGCAAGTGCCCCAGAATTGTTTCCTGATAGTCCAATGTTTGAGAGTCACGGGCATTTTGGTTATAATTGGATGTAGCGATCGAATTCATTTTGGTTGGCCTATTCATTAAAGGTTGAATAACCCGATCGGGATTCCGATCGGGTTTGTTTGTGTCTAGCTGTTTTCTGCTAGTTTTGCTTTCTCTAATCGATAATCGCGCTCCATCGTTGCATCGAGTGTTTCGGCTGCGGCTTTCTCTGCATGATTCAAGCCAAATTCGCACCCAAACACGCTGTAGGCTCCCCAGGCAATAGCTCCCAGTTGAACGATCGCGCTTGAACTGCCTAGATACACTCCGACTGCCATGAGTGCCCCTATTCCCTCGAAAATGTAGCAAAGTGTCGATTCTGTTTTCTCACGTCTAGCGCGGATGCTATCCCCATTTCTGGCCAAATGTTTGTAAGTTGGGAGCATACTCGGAGTATGGTCGGTCTCGTTTGGATTGACCATAATTGTTCTCCCAGCCTTGAATGCGGCGCGATCGGCTAAGTGTGGGAATATCTCAAATTTTCTCGGTTCGATTTCTTTCGCCTGAATTGTTAAGCTTGCGGCAAGTCCCAAAAAGAAAGGAATGATACTGATTCCAAATACTCCAAAACCTGCGAACCCAAGCGGGGCGGCTATTGCGAGAATCACAGCATAATAACCTAGGCTACTAGAAACTACTGAACTTATGGCGATCGAATATCCAATTAGAACCCCTGATTCTGGAGAGAATAGCGATCGGAATGTACGAAGCATCCATTCTCGAACCACTGCCAGAACGGG
>JAPLHZ010000329.1 GCA_026389365.1 Cyanobacteriota bacterium | reverse complement strand
TTGGACCATTGGCTCGATGAAATTACCAATTATTTTATCGACCGTCAGACCAGTGGATTTGTAGAAGGGTTTAACAATCGCATTAAAGTACTAAAGCGGCGCTGCTTTGGCATTTTTGATGTGAATCGTCTCTTTCAACGTCTCACTCTCGACCTTAATGGGTATACGCGATTTCCAGCAACCTAAATTCCCTAGGATTGTCAATTGCCTTCAAACCACATCTAGCGTCCTCCACGGGAATTCTGGGAGAACCAAAAAAATCCTCACTTTAGGAGATAGGAGTCACAACTATGCGAACTGCGTGGCGCGCAGGATGTGAATTAGCGCGATCGTCGATTTGATTAGCTTACACTTTTACATAATTCTACTAACATTACGTTCATTCGGAATTCACAGCTTTTTGCCATTTCCCATAAAATTGCTTCAATGCTTGTGCCGACTCATTGAAATGGTGATTAGTCAATGGACTGAACCTGAACTATTACAGTTTGCAACTTTGGTTTCAGATTAGTTTTAGTTGTACATCGTGTTACATAGATTTTTTGCAAAACGCTAGCAAACTATACAAATGAAAGGTGGGATTAAATCGACTGTTTTCTTGACCTTGAAGATAAAAACCCGGATCGATCGCTTTGAGTAAATGGGGAAATTCAATGGCGGTTTCTCGGAATGCATTGAAATCATCCCAAAGTGTTGCAGTATTCGGGGGGGACAATTCTGTGGTAATCCATTCGACGAGGCCGTTCCATTGCGATCGGGTGACGGTTTGGGCTAGGGGAATGTCGGGGGTGAAGTCTACGCCTTGGTCGAAGCGGTAGTTTCGATCGCAGAATCGTAAAATACAATTTCGGGCAGGCAGGTGTAGGTCTAGAACTAGGGCAAAGTCTCGGACTTCTTCCTTGCGCGATCGGGCTGATATTTCGCGGCGCAGGGGATCGAACTCTAGGGGACGATCCAGAATCGGCAGACGACCTTTGACCCATTGCCCGACTTCTGACCAATCGAAGGACACGGCTCCTGTTTTGTCATCGCTGCTGACGCAGACTAGTTCGACCTTGGGCGTTTCGGTTTGAACCACTTGCACTTGAAAGAGTTGGGGCGTTTCAAAGCTGGCACATTTGACCCAGAAACAGGGAATGTCTTGCGTTCGTAATTGTTGGCCGTAGAGTTTCATTGCGCCGATCGGTCCCATACGATATATCCGCCAGCCCCGGCTCGGCATATGGGTCCGGGCACTGTAGGGATCGACGTTCATGATTTGGGCCAGGGCTTGGGCGGCGTTACTGCGATGGGTGGGATCGATCGCCTCTAAGATCAGAATGCCTTGTTGGTCTTGGTCGGGAGCCGAGATGGAAAGAGCGACTTCGCGCCGTCGTTGTTCTTGGTCCAGAAGGAGAACGCGATCGAGTCCTTGGCGGGCTTGGGCCATGATTTTTGGGGTGGAGAGCGCTTTAAGCAGATATTTGTAGGTGCTGCTGGCTTGGGTTAGGTTCCCTGCGACTTCGTAAAGTTTGCCGCGATAGAGTTGGACTTGGGGATTTTCGGGCTGGAGTTGCCAGAGTTGTTTCAGGGCGATGGTGGCCGATCGGTAGTCTTTGCGATCGAAGGCTTGAGTGACATCATCTAATAGTTTTTGGATGAGTGATTCTGACATGAAAATTCTCTTATTAATTTAGAGCAACCTAGCTAACCCCATTTTGCACAGAATATTGAAAGTTGTATTATTTGTCGATACGTCCTCTCTGCGGCATTTTTTTTGTTAGCCAGAAGCTCTCAAATGGGAATATTAAATGCAATCGATTTGGGAGACGTTTGGCTATGCATGTGATTGTTCTGGAGCGGTATCCATCCTCCCAACGAGGTGGACAAGAGCGGAGTTTAAGTGATGTGGCCCGGATTTTATCCGATCGGGGACATCACATCACCCTCATTCATACCCATCCCGGTAATCTCCTTTCTGAATACAGTCTTTTTTGCGACCAAATCCTGACCATTCGTGCCCTGAATCTCACAAAGCATTGGCGATCGCCCCTCTGGCTTATTCAAGATCTCTTCAAAATCTCCCGTCAAATCCGCGTGGCCACTGCACAACCCAATTGTTTGATTTATATTAATCAACCCTATGATGTTCCGTTTGCGGCCCTTCTTAGTCTAATCAAACAATGGCCGATCGTTTGTCATCTTCGTCTCCCCGCCCCGAAAAAACTCAGCTTGCCATGTACTCTAGGACTTTACCGTGTGAACCAATTTATCTCCGTTTCCCAGGCAACCTGTGAAGGCTGGAGAACTCGGATTAATGCCCCGATTACGGTTGTTCATAATGGAATGATTCCCGATCGTTTCGATCGGACTTGCTCTGAAAATGAGTTGAGACAACGCTGGGGAATTGCTCCCGAAGATCGAGTGATTTGTTATGTCGGACGTTTGGATCATATGAAAGGATTGGGGACTTTATTACAAGCTTTTGTTCAGGTGTTAAAAAACCATCCCCAAAGTCAATTATTGATTGCCGGAAAACCGCTGCAATCCCACGAATCCCATAGGATAGAACTTGAACAATTAAGTCAAAACTTAGGAATTAGCGATCGGGTGAAATTCCTCGGACATGTAGATGTACCGATCGAAATTTTTCACATTAGCGATTTATCAATACTCCCGAGTCAATGGGCTGAACCCTTTGGGCGATCGATTATTGAATCCATGATGGCAGGAACTCCGGTGATTGCTAGTCGAGTGGGTGGAATTGTGGAGATATTATCTGATGAATTTGCTTCGGGCTTATTTACTGCAAGCAATATTGAAGATCTTACTCAAACTATTGAGGCACATTTACATTGGCGATCGGAAGATCCGGGCTTGGGCGATCGGGTGAAAGCCTCTGCACAGAAACGGTTTAATCTTGAGGATAAACTAGATGATATTGAGAAAGTTTTGGCTAATACTGTGGCGAAGTCTATTTAGAATTGATTTGAAGTTTCCGATCGCTAGTTTTATCGCATCCAGCCATAAAAAGGACTTTGCAAACAGCCGAGGTAAAAAGCGCGCTCGGCGATCGCAACGGTATCTGCCGAGCGTAGGTCACGGCGATATTTAAACTCATGAACAATTGCCTTACGGCAGTCATTACCAAAAAACATCGCAACCATAAGTGGTTTTTGCCATCCGGCCAATCCCAATCGCCGCAACTGCCATCGCCCCAATCCAATTCCATGCATATGTCGAATCACAGAGTCCCGCGTTAGCCGATGAGCTTTAATACGATGGTCAAGCCGCATTTCTGGGGTGTACCAAATTTCAAACCCTGCCCGACTCAAATATCCCATGGCTTCAATATCTTCTCCGCCTACCATCGACGCTCCGATCCGTCCCACCAGGTTTAATTCTGTTGGAACGTGGTCTAACCAAGCCTGTCGCTGAACCACAATGCCTGCGCCCGGTGGTAAAAGACGCTTGCGAGTGGCGTTTCGATCTGTCGTGTAACATCGTGCTTTTCGTCCGCCTGCGATCGCCCAGAACGGTGCAATCCGATCGAAATTTGGCGGCGGTGTCATTTCATAATCACCAAGGATTTGCCCATGGAATGCGCCGACGTTAGGGTGTTGGTGTATGAAGGCTTCGATCGCGGCTACCCATTGGGCATGGGGAAGATTGTCGTCATCGAGAAATGCGACCCACTCTCCCTTGGCTTTTGTTAATGCACATTGCCGTGCAAATGCTGTTCCTTGCGATCGTTCAAACAAATACTGAATTTTCGGCAATGTTGAATCCTCTGCCCAGTCGGTTTGCAGTTGCCTGACCCAATCTACTGTCCCATCTGTGCTGTTGTTGTCCACAATCAGAATTTCCCAACACACATTATCTGTACTGATTTGTGATCGGAGCCGATCGAGCACTAATGGTAATCGCTGCTCGCCGTTGTAGGTACAAATTGCAATACTGAGATTTAGCATGATGAAAACAAATGATGGGCAAATTTAGAAATCAATTTGTCCTTAGTTTGCCCATTAGTTTGCCCATTTTTCAAACTATTGCACCTTCGAGATCAGCCCTAACCGTCCGCGTCGTCAGGTTCTTCTGTTGAACTGGTCGTAGACAACTCAAGTAAGCCCGGTGGTGGTGTGATTTCAATACGTTTATTCTTTAGATTTACGATCGGAACAATCTCATTTACAAATGGAATTAATACAGGTAACTTCTGACCTTTAACCTTTACCTCCAGCAAATCATTTCCCGCAGACAATACGCTCATGACAATCCCAAGCAATGCCTGCGATTCCTGCACATACACCGTCAAACCAATCAAATCTGAAACATGAAATTCGCCTTTGTCTAAACTAGGCCGATCGTCCTTAGGGACCAAGATAGTACAACCTCGAAGCGCCTCAGCCCCATTACGATCGTTCACACCTTGAACTTGAATGACATAAAGTCCTTTACCATCTTGAAAATATCCCTTCAGAAGCTTGATTTCTTCCGCCTGCGGTTGGCCGGGACGCAACAGCCAACGGACTCCTTTTTTCTCAAAGCGCTCTGGAAAATCAGTACTCGGATAGACCCGCATTTCACCGCGAATCCCGTGGGCCGAGACAATCTTTCCCACTTCCATCAAATCATTTAGTAACACAGGTTCGGCGATGCTCATAGAAAACGTCTAAAGGTTATAAAAAGGCTACAGATAAAATATGGTTTTGCAAAACATATTGGCAAAACACAGTGCATCTCGGCCTCAGATTTTTCATTATCTAACAATGATCGGCTTAGTAACCTAGAAATCCTAAAATATCCGGTAGATTTAGGGTCATGAAACCTTCAGAAATCTAATCCGTTGTGAATCTGAAGACTTCCAGAAAAAGATCATCGGCTAGCACTCGCGGTATGATGCAGTCATTATTCTCCAAACCAAGCACCTGTGTCAGCCTTCACCGATCGTCCAAGCATTCCCGATCAACGCTGGAAACTTCATCCAGCCAATCAATCACTGGCCCGATCGATGGCCAAGACGATCGGAATTTCCCCCATGATTGCCCAAGTTTTAATAAATCGCGGCATTACCAGCACTGAAGACGCACAAAACTTTCTAGATCCAGATCTCGAAGCATTACCCTCACCACTAGACGACTTTCCAGATTTAGCCTTAAGTTTAGAACTACTAGTACAAGCAATTCAGAATGGCGAACCGATCGCAATTTGTGGTGACTACGACGCAGATGGAATGACCAGCACAGCACTATTATTACGATCATTACGATCGCTTGGAGCTATCGTCGAATACGCCATTCCCAGCCGCATGAGCGAAGGGTATGGTCTGAATGAACGCATTATCGAGGACTTCCACGCTGAAGGGATTCGCGTTGTCATTACCGTTGACAACGGCATTGCCGCATACCAACCGATCGCCCTAGCCCGCAAACTCGGCCTCACCGTCATCATCACAGATCACCACGACATCCCCCCCCAAATACCGCCCGCCAATGCAATTCTCAATCCCAAATTAATTGATCCATCTTCGCCCTACTACACCATGGCAGGCGTGGGCGTTGCATACATTTTGGCACTATGTTTGGCTGAAGCATTAGGGCGCGGTCAAGATTTACGCGATATGTTATTGGAATTATTTACCCTAGGAACGATCGCAGATCTCGCACCATTGCGCGGGGTGAATCGTCGTTGGGTCCGCCGAGGGCTGCATCTACTACCCCATTCGCAAATTCCCGGAATCCAAGCACTAATGCAGATTTCTGGCGTAGTCGGTGACAAAAATATTAAACCTGATGCGATCGGATTTCGCCTTGGACCTCGGATTAATGCGATCGGGCGAATTGGCGATCCCGTCACAGTGATTGAATTGTTGACCACTGATGACGAAGGTATGGCATTAGAATGCGCAATGCAATGCGAAGCCGTCAACAAACAACGTCAACAGCTTTGTGAACAAATTGAATATGAAGCCGTGCAATACTATGAAAACAGTGAAATTGATGCTAAAAACGATCGTGTTTTATTACTAGTACAACCCGATTGGCATCATGGTGTAATTGGCATCGTTGCCTCCCGATTAATTGAACGATATGGGGTTCCAGTATTCATTGGAACCTACGAAGGTGAAGAGCAAAGCCATATTCGAGGATCGGCCAGAGGAATTCCTGAATTCAATGTTTTTGAAGCCCTAGAATGCTGTCGAGGACTGACCTTAAAACACGGTGGCCACAAGGCAGCGGGCGGGTTTTCATTTCTAGCTGAAAATTTAGAGACGATCGGATCCCGCCTATCCAACTATGCCCATACTTGCCTCGAACCAGAACATTTAAAACCACTCGTTACCGTTGATGCAGAAGCTTGTTTGAATGACATTGACTATGATCTATATCTTGAGCTTGATGCCCTTCATCCCTGCGGCATGGAAAATCCCGAACCCGTATTCTGGACCCGTAATGTGCATATTTTGCAGCAAAAACTCGTAGGGAAAGGCCATTTAAAACTTACCCTAGCCCAAGATGATTTAGCCACGGGTGAACCCAGTAAAAAACTTGGGGCAATAGCATGGCGTTGGGGCGATTATTATCCATTGCCAAAGGTTCTAGATCTCGCCTATCGGATCAAAACCAATGAATGGAATGGGGAGGTATCCATGCAACTTGAAGTGATTGGGGTGCGCTATGCCCAGGATGAATTTATAGGCGCAGAATTTAGGCATAACGATCGGGATTATGTATGTCAAATGGTCATAAATAACGGCATAGATGAATTGCGAATTCGTAATTCAAAAGGCGAAATTCTATCCATTCAAAAAGGATCTCGCACTGGAACTCTAGGCAAACGCTTTCAATCAGTACGCGAAATTGATGTAACTCAAGAACCCTACTTTGGACTCATTAAAGCAAGCGCCATCGCTTGGCAGAACCGATCGGTAGACTTCTGATTTTATGACGATTTCTGGAATATAGATGGGCATCTTGTAGTTGATACAAGTATCCATATTCTCTTGAGGCGAAATCAGATGGGACTTTTTGATAAAATTCGGGGCGAGTTTATTGACATCATCGTGTCATTGGATAACTCCAATGACACGATTGCCTATCGTTTTGAGCGTTTTCAGAACGAGATTAAAATGGGTGCCAAACTCACCGTCCGTCCCGGACAAAAAGCTGTTTTCGTCAATGAAGGGCAAGTGGCCGATGTTTTCGATCCCGGCATGTACCAACTTTCGACTCAAAATTTACCCGTCTTAAGCACATTGAAAGGCTGGAAATATGGATTTAATTCTCCATTCAAAGCGGAAATCTACTTTTTCAATACCCGCATTTTTACCAATCTAAAATGGGGCACAGCCAACCCAATTATGATGCGCGATGCCGAAATGGGTCCAGTGCGACTACGAGCATTCGGTTCCTACAATATTCGCGTCGTAAATCCTCGCCAAATGCTAGAAGAATTAGTCGGCACAGATGGACTATTTCAAGTCGATGAAGTAAATGATCAAATCCGAAATATGATCATGACCTCATTTGCCAATAGATGCTATCGGAAATTAGTCTAATGAGCTAAATTCAGAATACTAAGGCCCTAGCAGGGCTATTTCATTCTCGTCTAGGCACTGATATGCTAGTCAACTAATCTCGCCTAAACTTGAGGGTTTCATGTCCGAACTCGCCATTGTCGAAGCCTTCTCAGCTTTGACTGATACAAGGCGTAGTGCGGGAAAACG
>JAPLHZ010000391.1 GCA_026389365.1 Cyanobacteriota bacterium | reverse complement strand
TTCTTAGATTTCCTGCAAGAAGGAATAGAAAAAATAAAAGACCCAAGAAGCAAAAGCAATGCGACAAAATTGAAAATCAGCGATGCGATGTTGTCGGTGTTCTCCATGTTTTTCATGCAGAATCATCGCAATGGGAAGGTGGTATTAGAATTGCTGCTAATGTACCGAGGAAATATTTACGAGCATAAACGTCGTCCCTCCAAGCCCAGCACCCTACCCTGTACATACAAGTCGGGAGAAATGTAATGCATCCTTGGTAAACTACTGCTTACAAATTAGCTCATTAATTTTCTGACTCTTTCTACTTGTTTCGGTGCATTTAATTCTGTAAGAAGCGCGATCGCAATTTCAAAATTATCATCATAACCATTCTCCTGCATCTCACGGGCAATCAGAGCTTCTTCTACTAATACCTTTGCCAGATCTAACTTTGATTCTATCTTTGTTAATATATCCTTCGCTTGCAAACAGAACTCCTTCGCTTTAGGTAAATCTCCTATATTTCGATATATTTCTGCAAGTCCATACATTGCCTTACCTTCTAATTGTCTATGACTAGTTGTATGACTAAATTGCAAAGCTGTGTTGTATATTTCCAGAGCTTTATCGAATCTTTTATTCATTAAACATACAGCTCCAAGACACAGGCAAGTATGGCATATTGCAATGTCAGAGATAGATAATGAGCTGTTTTTAATAGCCTCATAAATCTGTTCAGTCAAGGCTGCCGAAGCATTATGCTCTAGTTGCATAGCCAGCATGAAAGATTGAGCTATTGTTGTATAAACATATAATAATTGCTGTATGAGTGGATGCTCTATATATTTGTACCGATCAATATTGTCTAAATAGGGCTTAGTCAGGACGATCGCTTCGTCAAACTCACCCAAGTCCAGTTTGCAGGCAAAAGCTTGAAAAACATTCGAGAGCAGAAAAAACATTAATTGTGGCGAGTTGATTTGCTCAATAATTTTGATTGCCGCATCAAACTCTATAACTGATTTTTGAGGCTCTCCTGAGAAGAGGTACAAGCTTCCGCGAAAACTTTTTACATGGGCTAAAACTGGCATCCCTTGTTCTGGAGGTAAAATTAATGACCTCTCTTCTAATTTGTCTAACAACTCAAGCACCAAAGTTGGCGAAAGTCTTCCATAAAAAGCCATGTGAAGATGTTCGTCTTTCAGGAGATCTGGGTTCAAGAATATTTCTATAATTTTATTGAGATCGTTAGTTTCTAAGTAGTGATAGCATGGCTCAAACGCCATGAGGAGATCTTTGTCAGTATCTAAAGACTGAACCTTGGCTTTCCAAAAATCAGCAGCACTGCTATGTGCTTTTGCAAACTCTTCTTCAGTTTGCTTGAGAAGATGCACCGCTTCTGCACGCACCAGTGGATGTAGTGAATATTCGCTATTTACTACATCCACTAATGACCGATTTTTGAGAACTTCAATAGTTTTGATATGGCTTTCTTTAGGGCTATCCCATAACTGATAGAACAAAGCCTCAATCGGAATACGGGGAATACTCTGATAACGATAACAACCCATCCGCTTTAGCAAGCCATAGGCGAATGGCTCCAGCTTTTCCAGCCGTTCTAAATGTCCAGCCACCAGATCTTTTAAATCTGCCGAAGCCAGTATATCCGCCCCGCGTTGTTCCCAGAAATTTGTAGCATTGCGATCGAAGTCCATATAGATTTCGCCACATACACTAGTCATCGCTTTAGCATTTCCCCCCAGCTCACTGTGCATTTCTGCCAATGACTTCTCATCAAAAAGCACATTGCTATAGGTAAAGTAATCTTGCCAATCGGTCTGACTTAATGACGGAATCGCATAGTTGTAAACACTGCGTAATCTAGACTCTAGCAAACGACATCGACTGGTCACGATCGTAATGGATTGGGTTGAGTGATCGGATAGCGCGCTGAATAGCTCTAAATATTGAACATGCTCTGGAATGAACTTTCCATTTTTATCCAGCAAGCTCTCGATATTGTCAACTAAAATAGCGAGTTTTCGCTCCTTGAGTATCCGCCGCAGTCTGCCTAAGGTAACTCCAAACTCTGCGGAAGACATTTCATAAAAGTCTCGATTAAACCACTCGTCTAAAACACTTTTAGCTGAAGGAATATTTGTGACATCAATGGGTACATATAGCTCAATAACCTGATACCCATTACTTTCTAGCTCTTGTAAATATTCTTGAGCCACGGTCGTCTTGCCCTGACCACCCACAGCGTGGATCACAACTATTTTGTTAGTCTTTGCTAGAGCATTCAACATTTCTATGGCTGTAGCTCTTCCCAAAAAGCTGAAGTTTATCCCTTCACCGAGGTTTATCTCTTCAACTGTTTGTTCTTTTACCTCATTGGGATCAAGATCCAATACTTTGCAGCAGGCAATAAAGATATTATTACCAATATTTCCTTTGCCATTCCGAAACCGATTCCAAGTTTCTGGAGACACAAGCGCTTTTTTTGTCCAATAGACATCCGTTTTATTACGGCCACTATTTTTAATGGCGACGTTGACTTTCTCCATCCCAGCAATCGACAGTCTAGCCATAGAAAAAACCGTACCTAATCAAGAACCCTAGAATTAATTTTACATAAATCCTGTCAAGGAATTATAGTTTTTGTCTTTTTTGTCTTTTTTGTCATATTTTTGTTAGTTTCGTAACAGTTTTTGTCATATTTTTGTCTTTTTTTGGAAGATTTCAGGAAAATAATGAGACAAAAAACTGACAAAAAATTTTCTCATTCTGCTGATTTAATTAGATCTGTAACTATAAATAAGTCAATCGCTTATTTATACAATATCTAACACTAAACAGAATACGGGAGGAGTAGATAGTTGTAGAGCCTAATAATCCTTACAGCCATCTACCAAAATTCTAAAGTAGTTCTCAAATAATATTGGGCAATTCAATACACTTTTATTGGATTCCATTTCTGAACGCATAACTGTTGCGATCGCTTTGTCTGTTGCGACAGTATAGGCTCTGATTCCTCCTGCAAAATTCACAGCCCTGCGCTATAAATCTAGGTTTTGGCAAGGAAAGCTTACATTTCAAGCCTTCAATTAATTTCACCCATTTTAAACTGGTTCTATCTTATGACTTTCCAGACAGCCTCAAGGATATTGCCCCATGATCCATCAATTGCCAAAAATCTATCCTTTGTTAGAAAGAAAAATCTGATGGTAGATGTCCCGCTAAAACTCCGCCTATTTAGCTACCTTCGAGTTTCATGTTCAATTATTCAACGCATTGATTTTAATGGTTTAGACATTAATTTCCTTGAAAAGGATAAGCAGAGTTATCAATACTCCAATCTTTCTGGTTCTTCTAGAATTGCCGTGGTCGGTATCCAGATATAGCGTTCATCGATTGGCTGTAAAATCAAGATGTTAGCCAGCAAGCGAGGGGCCTCATGGAGAATCAGATTCACATTCCACTCGATTTACCGGATGTCCGCCTCCTGGACGGGACCCAGCTATCTCCACAAGGGTGGCTGATTCGGGTGGAAAGTACCCTCAAAGGGAGTATCTGCGCGAAATGTGGTCGTGCCATTGAGGCCTTTCATGGTTA
>JAPLHZ010000362.1 GCA_026389365.1 Cyanobacteriota bacterium | reverse complement strand
GATGTGAATCGTCTCTTTCAACGCCTCACTCTCGACCTTAATGGGTATACGCGATTTCCAGCAACCTAAATTCCCTAGGATTGTCAATTGCCTTCAAACCACATCTAGCGTCCTCCACGGGAATTCTGGGAGAACCGTAAAAATCTCCCTTCCCGGTAGTGCCAATGCTGCGGAACAAATGAATGCATTACAGGCTCAAGGAAAAGGAGAACTTGATTTTATTTCGGTTTTGACACTCTATGAAATGCTGGCGGGAATGATTTAAACTCCAATCACAAAACTATCCCGCAAATGAAAGTCTGCTTCCACTCCCGCATGACAGACTGCCCAATAGCTGATCTCATCTAATTTATCCGCCATCACCGCCGTCACCGAAAGCTCAAGCTCGCTATTCTCTAATCCCAGCAGACTCAAATCAAACTGTATTTCTAAGGAAAATGCCGATCGGTCGATCAATATTGTAAGTTCTTCGATCGCCAGTTCTTCCCGTAATCGCGATCGGTATCCATCTAATTTGAATACATTCCAATGTCCTGCTGCCGAAAGATTCACTTCCCAATACCAATCCTGGCCCGGAACTCCAAAAAAACATTCAAAACAAGTCGTCTCCCAAAGCCCCATTTGTCTGGTGGGATATTCACGTTCAGCCATTAAAATAGACTCGATCGCGCCCGTCATCTCATACTGCAAAATCAAAAAATCACCCCGACGATCGACCGTTACAGACAGATCGATCGTCGGAGTTTCAGCCTTCATAAATGGAACTAACGATTTAGTAATCACTTTAGATAACTAATTAAGAAGACACCCAATCAAGACCTATTTAGGACCATAGAAAAAAGCAATATCCTTATCCTTCAACGGCGCAAATCCTGCTGCTTCCAGTTTGGCATTCAATTCATCTTGAGGAATATGTTTTGCCCCAATTCGTACAATCCTCGATCGCATTGTATTTGAAACTCCACTGCGCTGACGATCGGCTTCCATCCCCATTACGCTTTTATACAATTCCAGTTTTGCCGATGGAATGGCCGACCCGTCAAAATCGATGCCCTTCTCGATCGCAATATCGATCGCATCTCCGCCAGTTGTCTCAGATTTGATATCAGACATAAGATTTTCCTATTTACATGATTTAACCTAGGGTACTATACCAAGTCGGATGACTCTAGCCCAGATTTTCTCGAAATTGTCTCCCAACGTTAATAGGCTAATAGGCCCGAATCGATTCTATAGACAAACTAAACCGACCTGCTGTAAATCGAGGATTCAGTTGCCCATTGTATTCAAACTTACTCAACATAAATTGTAGCGATCGGAGATTCCTCATATCTACTGGTGGTGCATTGTCTACGGTTTTGGCACGCTGTACGGCCACCATATCCAGAAATGGAACCCTCACCGTAATCCATTCCCCAGTAGTTGTATCAAAGGCATAAGCATAGGCCAGAGTATCCCACCCTAAACTGGTGCGAACAAAGAACTTATAGCGATTGCCATCCCCTTTTAACCGGAGTTCTAGCCCTTGATACATCGACAAATCCAGCGGCTCTGGAAAATTGCGGGTACGCACCGAAACAAACCCACCCGACTGGTCCGTCGAGACATTTCCCGTAAAAAGCGCACCTTCAATGCTTTTGATGATGCCACTTTCACTCACCCCACCCATTACAACATCATCAACTGCTCCCCAAGTCTGGGTTAGGTCGATTTGGGTTCTAAAATCAAACAATATCTTTTCACCTGTGGATGAAAGGACAATTTGAGGTTGCTGCGGGGGTGGAGTGGGGTGAAACATTCGTTGAAAGTTACTCAATAGAGGAATCGCTTCAAAATAGGATAGCGTTTTTGCGAGCTGATTTAGATTAAATGGCATGGGGAACCCCAAATTAGCATTCATTCAATCTTAACGCTCATGATAAACCCGTGCATCAAATTTAGTCCGATCGCGGATGATATCTGAAAGCCGTTCTGCTTCTGAGCGTTTGCTAAAGATTCCGATCGCATAGTGTAAGCCGAAGGGCCGATCGCGAAAAAGAATATATTGCCGTGGAATTCCCACTTGGTTGAGTTGAGATTGCACCTCGTTCACCTGTGCTGGCCCCGTTGGAATAATCACATAGAAGCCTTTGTTCGATACGGTATTAGATGAATTATTGGGGGCGATCGAGCCGATTGATGGATTCTGCGAAAGTGGCATTGGAGTTGCTTGTATTGTCGTTGGTGCTGTTGCTGATGGGAAGCGAGTCGGGGGCATGGTGCTAAGTGCCTCTAGTGCACTCCCTCGCCACATTTTCACGGGCATTCCGATCGCTTGGAACCGGGCGATTTGTTGAAGGGCTAATGCCTCAGTAGCAAAAAGTCCCACCTGAATTACCCGCTGCCCCTCTAGCCATTGAATAAATGCGGTTGGTTCGATCGCTTTTGCTTGGTTAAGCAATGTTGAATTGTCACTGGGGATAATGACTCGATACACGGCTGTATTTTGGGCGGTTACGGTTTGGAGATTTTTGGGTTGTAAACTGTTGGTATAGTCCAACGTTCTGTTCAAGGTGTTTCCTGCCGCATAGAAATCCGGAGCGGGCTGAATTAAGTCAGCGGGATTTTGGGCTTGGGCTGAATTCATTCCAACTAAAACGATCATTAATGCGCTTGTAGCCGTAACTAAACTCCGCCCCACTAGGGTACAACGATTTAAATCAGCATTCATAATGGCCGCTCCCGCGAGGTTTGCATTAAAGCATTAACGAAAAAAGATTCGCCACTTTAACACAACCTCAGGAAAGTGGCGGTGTTAGGATCCCAAGTAGTCCGCTTCAGCCTCTAATAGCTCAACGAGTGTTGAATTGTCCTGTGCTTTTGCTGTGGCTAGACGTGAGGCTAATCCTCGCTTTAGATTAATTCGATGGGCTTCGTGACTTAGCACTATTAATCGATCGGCAGAGGTCGAATGGGGATTAAATAAACTTTTAAGTTACATAACTATCATTCGATTTTCCTTACTTTATGGAAGTTTATTCAGTATGATGGTGCATGTGTAGAGACTGCATTCATGTGAACAAACTGGATTGCATCTACGCTAGCATATCTAAATTAAAATGTGGAAATTCATGTCAATTCATCACATTGTATATAACGTTTTGTGATCGAATAAATTATGAGTATTCTGACCTTACTGACTGATTTTGGGACCCAAGATACTTATGTCGGGGTAATGAAGGGTGTGGTCTTTGGAATTTGCCCAACGGTGACTATTGTGGACCTCACCCATGATGTGGCTCCGCAAGATGTTGTCGCTGGACGATTTCATTTGGCAAGTGCTTATCGCTATTTCCCGTCAAATACGGTTCATTTAGTGGTGATTGATCCGGGCGTTGGGAGCGATCGTAGATCTATTGCTTTTACGACGGCAGAGGGTATCTTTGTTGGCCCGGATAATGGAGTTCTTACGGGGATTCATGATGGTCCTATTACGTCTGCTGTTGAACTCGATCGGCCTCAGTATTGGCGGACCTTAAGTCCGAGTTCGACGTTTCATGGGCGCGATATTTTTGCTTCAGTCGCGGGCCATCTTTGTGCTGGGGTTGCGATCGAGGCTTTAGGGAGTGCGATCGACGTTTCTAGTTTAGTGTGTTTGCCAGAATTACTTACGGTGAATTCGGATGGCAAACAGCAGGGTATAGTTCAATCGATCGATCGATTTGGCAATCTAATTACTAATTTGAGGCTTGATTTGAATTCATTAGAAAGCTGGAAAATTCATTTACCAGATCATACACTCCCGATTCAAAAAAACTATAGTGAATCGGGAGTTGGGCAATTAGTTGCTATTGTTGGAAGTCATGGGTTTGTAGAGATTTCGGTAAATTGTGGCAATGCTCACGAGCGGTTGGGGATTAGGGTAGGCGAGCGGATTACAATGGAAATAGGAGGGAATTGCGGCGACGGGGCGGTTACGATCGTAGGTAGCAAGTCGGGGGTCGCTGTTGACGGAACGGTATCGGGGACGATCGTAGACTCCTGTGTTGGTGGTGGACCCAGAGGAAAAACATGATTTAATTATGGTCGTAAGTAAATCAAACGGGTCAACCCAGCGCAGATCCAAACGCTTTGGGGGGAGATGTCATCCTCGCATCTCAAGTAACGAGTGACTCGATCGATCGTCCGCTTGATTCAGATCGGGATCTTAATGGGGTACGATCGCCAAACCCTGGCATAATGGGAAAGTTTTCAATTTAGTCAGAAGCCAGATTTAGTCATATGCGTAGCCATTATTGCGGACAGGTTCGAGCAGCCAACATCGGAGAAACCGTCACCCTCTTCGGTTGGGTCGATCGCCGCCGGGATCATGGATTCGTCATCTTCCTGGACCTGCGCGACAAGTACGGCACTGTCCAAATCGTCAGCGATCCCGATCGTACTCCCCAGTCCCATCCGATCGCCGAAGGGATTCGCAACGAATACGTCATCAAGGTCACAGGACGAGTCAGCAAACGCCCTCAAGAATCGCTGAATCTCAAACTCCCCACGGGTGAAATCGAAATCTATGCTGACGAAATTGAGATCCTCAGCGCCGTCCGCAAACAGCTCCCCTTCCAAGTCTCCAGCTCCGAAACCGAAACCGTCAAAGAAGAACTGCGCCTGAAATATCGTTATTTAGATTTGCGCCGCGATCGGATGAGCAAAAACCTACAATTGCGCCACAACGTCATCAAAGCATCACGCCGATTTCTTGAAGACCAAGAACACTTCATGGAGGTCGAAACCCCAATTCTCACCAAATCCACCCCCGAAGGTGCCCGTGATTACGTTCTCCCCTCCCGCGTAAATCCAGGTGAATGGTACGCATTGCCCCAATCCCCCCAGTTGTTCAAACAATTGTTAATGGTGGCCGGATTCGATCGATATTACCAAGTGGCGAGATGCTTCCGAGATGAAGATTTGCGGGCCGATCGGCAACCCGAATTCACGCAGCTCGATATGGAAATGAGTTTTATGGATCAAGAAGAAGTTCTCGATCTAAATGAACGTCTCATTTGTCATATTTTCAAAGAGGTTAAAAATATCGATATTCCTCGCCCATTCCCACGTTTGACCTATGCAGAAGCTATGGATCACTATGGCAGCGACAAACCGGATACTCGGTATGATCTAAAGCTGGTAAATGTCTCTGATTTACTCAAAGACTCCGGTTTCAAAGTCTTTTCTGACACCGTGGCGAAAGGTGGAATCATCAAAGTTCTTCCGATTCCGGGTGGGAATGATGCAATTTCAAATGTGCGAATCAAACCGGGTGGCGATATCTTCCGTGAAGCCGCAGAAGCAGGTGCAAAGGGATTAGCCTATATTCGAGTTCGTGATAATGGTGATATTGATACGATCGGAGCTATCAAAGACAATCTCACCGATGCACAGAAAACAGAACTCCTAGAACGTACTAATTCAAAACCGGGGGATCTATTACTATTCGCTGCTGCTGATGTAATCACGGTGAATAAAACGCTCGATCGGGTTCGTCAGTTTGTTGCTAAAGAAATGAATCTGATTGATTCAAATAAAAACAATCTACTCTGGGTTGTCGAATTCCCAATGTTTGAATACAATACCGACGAAAAACGCCTCGAAGCATTACACCATCCATTCACGGCTCCGTTCCCTGAAGATGCCCACGACCTAGCCACTGCCCGCGCTCAAGCCTACGATATTGTATTGAACGGCTATGAAATTGGCGGTGGTAGTTTGCGGATTTATCAACCTGATTTACAAGCGAAAGTATTCACCACGATCGGTCTTTCGGATGAAGAAGCACAAAGCAAATTTGGGTTCTTACTCGAAGCCTTTGAATATGGAACACCACCCCATGCTGGAATTGCCTTTGGTCTCGATCGGTTGGTGATGTTACTCGCGGGTGAAGATTCCATTCGAGATGCGATCGCCTTCCCGAAAACTCAGCAAGCCCGCTGTGTACTCACCAATGCACCTTCGAGTGTTGAAGACAAACAACTCAAAGAATTGCACGTTGTTTCGACGCATCGCCCGAAGGTGAAGGAAGCTTAATCTAACTATCAGCCAGAATCTTTTCTCACGTTAGGATTCTGGTCGATTGTCTTAGCAGTTCAGCCCTTTGAAATGCTTGGTACGACTGAAGCCTATGATGAGGATTGAACTCATGACCTCACCCTTACCAGGGTTTGAATCAAGTCCCTGTATTCAAGGCTTTCAGCGATCGACTTTTAAAGTTGAACGAGATTTGAACGAGATCGAATATCCAACGATCGCCAAATAAACCCCGTAACACTGACTTATCTTTCAAGCTTCGTACATTTTCATCGTCAAATGTACGAAAGTAGATTTTGCAGGAAGTATGATGAGGACAGATTATTACCTTTCTAGGACGGGCGAACCCATGACAGTCGCAACTGACCGACGAATGACGCTCAAGGAGTATCTAGATTATGACGACGACACAGATACTCGCTATGAGCTTGAAGATGGGGTCTTAGTTGAAATGGGTGCTGAAACTCCACTGAATCCCCGTATTGCGATGATGCTAGTCTTCATTTTTAGTGATTTAGGAATGGCTCGAAAGCTCTTAGCGATCGGTCATCAGATTGAAGTGCGGTCTCGCTATGCCACGGCCAGACAGCCTGATTTAGTGATTCATACTGTTGAGTCGGATGAGGCTCTGTCTGGTAGCGAGAAGGTGTTACGTCTGGGTGCCCCTTCACCGCTGTTAGTCGTCGAGGTTGCATCCCAAACTTTGATAGATGCAACATCTCGCAAGCGAGACTATGAACAGAAACCCTCTGAGTATGCCGATCGCGGTATCCCTGAGTATTGGCTGATTGACCCCGATTTTGCTTGGGTCAAAGTTGGAACGTTAGCCGATGATGCTTACCAGTTCGAGACCTTTCGGGGTGATGAAGCGATCGTCTCTCCCACATTTCCTCAACTGGACCTGACGGCGGCACAAGTCTTAAGCGCAGGACGATAATTTAATCCAAAAACTAAATCCCCATTCGTACATTTTATCCTTTGAAGCTACAAGCTTAACGGGTAGGGAAGAATGTCTTGACTTTATTATTCTAACGTGAGGAATTAAAGGGCAAAAGTGCGGTATAAGGGAGGTGCTGAGAATTAGCGCTCAATTGGATTAAGCTTTACTGCTCCCGGAGTCTTCTATTATGTCTCGATTGCTGGTTAGTCAATATCATTCGGAAGTGCAGAAAATTGTTCAGTATGGCGGATCTCGGAAGGAGACGAGTATTCGGAATGCGTTTGAGCGATTGCTGAATGATTATTGTAAGCCGCGTAATTATTTGTTGATTCCGGAGTTGGATTTTAAAACGAAGTTTAATACGACGGTTTTTCCAGATGGGACGGTTAAGGATGCGATTCGGCTGGAGCATGGGTGGTGGGAGAGTAAGGATCAGTATGACAATTTAGATAAGGAGATTGAGAAGAAGTTTGAGAAGGGGTATCCGGATGAGAATATTTTGTTTGAGGATTCGCAGACTGCGGTGCTGATTCAGCATGGGCGGGAGCAGTTGCGGGTGTTGATGAATGATGCGGATAAGCTCGATCGGTTGCTGAATACGTTTGTGGATTATGAACGATCGGAGGTGCGAGATTTTCGATCGGCGATTACGAAGTTTAAGGAAGATATTCCGCATATTTTGGTGGCGTTGCGGGACATTATTAATGAGACGGAGAAGACGAATCAGAAGTTTTGCGATCGGCGGAATGCATTTTTAGAGGTGTGTCGGCAGTCGATTAATCCGGAGATTGAGATTTTTGATATTCATGAGATGTTGATTCAGCACATTTTGACGGAGGATATTTTTACGAATATTTTCCATGAGTCGCAGTTTCATCGAGAGAACAATATTGCACGGGAATTGTCAGAGATTATTAATACGTTTTTTACGGGTGCGACGCGGCGCAATACGCTGAAAAGTATTGAGCATTATTATGCGGTGATTCGTCGGTGTTCGGAAAATATTGTGAATCATCATGAGAAGCAGAAGTTTCTCAAAGCAATTTATGAGAATTTTTATAAGGCATATAACCCGAAGGCAGCCGATCGATTGGGGATTGTGTATACGCCGAATGAGATTGTGCGGTTCATGATTGAGAGTACGGATTATCTGGTGCATAAGCATTTTGGGAAGCTGTTGGCTGATCCGGGGGTGGAAATTTTGGATCCTTGTACGGGGACGGGGACTTATGTGACGGAGTTGATTGAGTATTTGCCTGCGGATAAGTTAGAACATAAGTATAAGCATGAGATTCATTGTAATGAGATGGCGATTTTGCCTTATTACATTGCGAATCTGAATATTGAATATACCTATCAGCAGAAGATGCGGAAGTATGAGGAGTTTCAGAATATTTGTTTAGTCGATACACTCGATCATTGTGGATTTGAAGGGAAACAATTTGATTTATTTTCGATGAGTGTTCAGAATACGACGCGGATTCAGAATCAGAATGATCGCAAGATTTCGGTGATTATTGGAAATCCGCCGTATAACGCTAATCAAGTCAATCAAAATGATGACAATAAAAATAGACAGTATCCATCAATCGACAAATTAATTAAAGAGACATATATTGATCAGAGTGCTGCACATAAAACAAAGCTATATGATATGTATACGCGCTTTTTTAGATGGGCTAGTAATAGAATTTCCCAAGATGGAATAGTATGTTTTATTACTAACTCATCATTTATTGATGCTCGTGGCTTTGATGGATTTAGGAAAGTCGTTTCAAAAGAGTTTGACACTATTTACTTGATAAATCTTGGCGGAAATGTTAGAAAAAATCCAAATTTATCTGGAACTACTCATAATGTTTTTGGAATCCAAACTGGAGTAGTTATTAGTTTTTGGATTAAAAGACAGAATTCAGAGAAAAATGAATGTAAGATCTTTTATATAGATAGACCAGAGCTTGAAATTTCTGAAGAGAAGATCAATTTTTTAACAACAACAAAGTTTAATCAAATCAATTTTACTCATATCATTCCTGACCAAGATTTTAATTGGTTAGAAATACAAGAAATACAAAGTAACGAATTTAGTACTCTTCAGCCGTTAGTTCAAGCCAGAGGTAGAAAATTATCAAAATCAAGGAATATAGATAATATTGAATCCATATTCAACTTATTTTCCTTTGGTTTAACAACTCAAAGAGATCCATGGGTATATGATTTCTCTCGTGAAAGTCTTACTAATAAAGTAAATTACTTTCTAGATTGTTATACAGAAGAAGTTGCTCGGTCTGCACATACAAATTTGACTGATGAAGAACTATCTAAGAGAATAAAATGGACTCAAGATTTAAAAAATAATTTGAGAAAAGGTTCAAAAATTCAATTTGAAAGTCAACATATAATCAAATCGTCTTATCGACCATATACAACTAAATATCTTTACTATAATACACACTTAAATTGGAGTCATTGTCAGCTTCCAAGTATATTTAAAAATGAATCTGCAAATTTAGCTATAACTTTTTCATTTGGTAAAAGAGGTGATTTTGCTGCACTTGTTACTCCATTTACATTTAGTCTTGATACATATCTTCCAAATGCTGCTCAATGTCTTCCACTTTATCGCTATGAGAAAAATGGCGATCGTATCGACAATATTACCGACTGGGGTTTAACTCAATTTCAAACTCATTACAACGATTCCACAATCACAAAAGAAAATATCTTTCATTATACCTACGCCATTCTCCACCATCCTGCCTACCGCACCAAATACGAAATTAACCTCAAACGCGAATTTCCCCGCTTACCGTTCTATCCCGACTTCCATCAATGGACAACCTGGGGCAAAACTCTGATGGACCTCCATCTCAACTACGAAACGATCGAACCTCACACCCTAAAGCGCACCGAAACTGCCACCAAACCAAACCCAAAAGCCAAATTAAAAGCCGACAAAACCACCGGACAGATTATCCTCGACGACAATACCGAGCTGACGGGAATTCCCACGATCGCTTGGGACTACAAACTTGGGAATCGATCGGCGCTTGAATGGATTCTCGATCAATACAAAGAAAAGAAACCCAAAGATCAAACCGTTGCCAAGCTTTTCAACACTTACAAATTTGCCGATTACAAAGAACACGTCATCGACCTACTCCAGCGAGTCTGCACCGTTAGCATTCAGACCATGGAAATTATCCAACAAATGCCCGATACTGTAGATCATCAGAAACCGTAAATCAAAAGGAGGAAACACAATGGTTCAGCCAATCATTCTAGAAAAGTTGGAACAATTGTCGGAGTCATTGCAAACTGAGGTTTTGCACTACATCGAGTTTCTGTCTGAGCGATATTCAAAAACGAATAGCGATCCGATCGAGCCGCGTGCTAAGAAGCGTCGATCGGGCATTTTGAAAGGGACGTTTGTATTACCTTTACCTGATGACTTTGATGAGCCACTGGAAGATTTTAAGGAATACATGGAATGAAGAATTTTCTTTTAGATACTCATACATTCATTTGGCTAACAGAAGATAATTCTAGCCTCTCAGATGATTTAAGATTAATGATTGATAACGCAGATCTTGTTTATCTCAGCATTGCTAGTCTTTGGGAGATTGCAATTAAGTTAAATTTGGATAAGTTATCACTTCAACAGGATTATGAAACGATCGGAGCTGCGATCGAAGCTTCAGATATTCTTATGCTTCCTATCTCGTTTGAAGATACGGTGCGAGTACGACATTTACCGCTCCATCATCGGGATCCATTCGATCGGATTTTGATCTCACAAGCAATGAATCATAATCTCCCGATTATTAGTGCTGATAAGAAGTTTGATGATTATGAGATTAAGCGAGTGTGGTCATGAAGAAAGCGAAGATTTTCTACTTCACACTACAAGATGAGCAAACCAAGGAAGAAAAGCTGGATTGGTTCCAACAGACCCCATTTGAGACGATTCCGTTTGACCACATTACATCAGATCATTGTCGGAGTCATTGCAAACTGAGGTTTTACACTATGTCGAGTTTCTGTCTGAGCGATATCTAAAAACGAATAGTGATCCGAGAAGTTTACAACGACTACGCCCCAAAGATTCAAACCCACCGAGCCGAAGCCCTCTCGCTAGAAATACAACTATTTGATCTCGTCAATCAAGCCTATAAGATTACCCCCCGAAGAAATCGATCTCATGTGGAAAACAGCACCGCCCAGAATGCCTATCCCCACTCCAAATCGTAAAGGTGAGTAGTCGATCGCCCCATTCCCCTAAAAAATCCCCAACTCAAATGCACTCCCATTAAGCTGCACTAGCAATAATCTGTCCAATCTCTTGAGCACTCGCTCCCGTCGCCAACATTGCCCGAATCAGAAGTTCAATAGACACCGATGAATCTCCATTTTCTGCCATCGCAATCCGGGGTTGACTCGAACCAATCTTAGTCGCGAGTTCAGCTTGAGTCATAAGCCCCTTACGCCGTTCTTTCAAATGATGACTCAGCATTACCCTCATCTCTATGATCGTCGATTCCTCCGGTGTCAACTCCAAAAAATCAGCCGCAGTGCCAACCTTCCATCCAGCAGCCTGTAATCGGTTTTGTTTCGTAATATCCATGGGTTACTCCTTGCTATCGCGATCGTATTGTGTAAATCGTTATTGAGAAATCTCAATAACCGTTTTCGGAGTTGTCCGAGTCGTCTTCATAAAAACATCCGCAATCACGATTGCATCTAAATCAATCCGATAGATAATTCGCCAAATTTTGTTCTCATCGCAAAGTCAACGATTTAAGGTTTCATCCTTAGGTCAACGGCACTGACGCACTGACTGACCACGTTGCATCACCAGAAGACGTGTCACCGGAAAGATCGAGGACAAGCTGGTGATGATCGCTTAGGCTTTCCCGATGTCCAACGCTTAGAAAAGTCATTCCAGACTCTCGAAGTTTTTGATAGAGATGCTTTTCATTCTTAGGATCAAGCGCACTCGTCGCTTCATCTAAAATTGCATAGCTGGGTTTGTTGAGTAGCAACCGGGCAAAAATAAGCCGCTGCTGTTCTCCTAGAGATAGCACCTCAGCCCAATTTTTTTCTGCCTCAAATCCACCGTGTCGCTGCTCTAAATCGGGGAGATTAACTTGAATCAAAACATCTCTGAGCTGTGAATCTTCGATCGAAAGATCCATTTTTGGATACACCATTTGATCCCGTAGCGTTCCCAAAATCATGTAAGGCCGCTGGGGTAAAAACAGCATCTCATCCAATGGTGGACGCACTATTGTCCCCGTACCCGTATCCCATAGCCCAACGATCGCCCTCAGCAAAGAACTCTTCCCACACCCACTCACCCCGCGCACCAGCAGCCCTTCACCGACGGGTAGCTTAAGCGATAAATCCTTAATTAGAGTCCGTTGACCGTTGGGCGTCTGGAGGGTCATGTGCTCTAGTGCTAGATGATCTCTCGATTGAGTTTCAATAGCTGTTCGTTCCACGCCTTCAATTTTCCCGTCCGTTTCAGCCGTCGTTTCAAACGACTCCAAGAAGGTATACAACCGTTCAACCCCGGCCCCAAAAGTCGTCAACGATTGGAACCTAGCTACAATTAAGTTCAATGAGAAAAACACTCGGATAAAGGCCCCTTGAGCCTCCGTCACTTTCCCCACTTCCAACTCGCCTGCAAAAATTCCCGGTGCTACGACGATCGCGGGTAAAATGAACGGAATAAATTCATAGGCATTGGTCAAAATATTAAGGTTGAGTTCCCAAACAATTAGACGTTTAAAATTATCAAAGACCTCACCAAATCGGGCCTTAATCCGATCAGATTCACACGCTTCACCCTGATAAAATGCGATCGCCTCAGCATTTTCTCGTACCCGCACCAGACTAAATCGAAAATCGGCTTCTTTTTTAAGCTGGTTGAAGTTAATCTCCATCAAAGGTTTCCCAAACACCCCAATGGTCGTCAACGTACCTACCAACGCATACACCACCAAAAACAAAATTAATGGCTTAGAAATCCCCCACAGCACGCTGCTAAAGGCCGCGATCGCCAACACCGAATCAACTAATGCTAGCAGAAGTACCAAGGATTCCTGAGTGAAGCTTTTGACATCTTCAGTAATTCGTTGATCAGGATTGTCAATGTCAGAATGATTGATGTGATAAAAGGCCCGGTTCTCAAAATAGCGATTGATAAAATCACTCGTCAACCATTGCCGCCATTCCAGCCCCAAGCGATCGCGCAGATAAACATAGCCAGCATAAAGCGGCGCATACAGCACCAATGT
Organism: Cyanobacteriota bacterium; assembly: GCA_026389365.1. GTDB lineage: Bacteria > Cyanobacteriota > Cyanobacteriia > Leptolyngbyales > Leptolyngbyaceae > JAAFJU01. The sequence goes on along the minus strand of JAPLHZ010000362.1, from coordinate 10,660 downwards.
TCCTGCAAAAACAACAATCGTTTGCCAAAATCTAGCTTCATCTTGAGCCGACAACGCGGAGATGAGTTCGCCTCGCTTATTATTGAGCAGTACGCTCAGTCCGGTATAGCCCAAGGACATGACGATGACCACTAGAAGCAGCCCCCGTGCCCGCCATTTCTCCTCGCTAGACCAGTAAGACTGTGCGATCGCCCAGAACTGTCTGAATATCACTAGATTAAATCGTTGCATTGCTTTTATTGATCCAGGGTGATTGGGTTGGGAGTCTTTCAAACGTGGAGGTTCAATACATCTTGCAACATCCGATCGAAGAATATCTCTAGTGGCGTTCCGGACGCTCCGACCATAGCAGAAATCACGCTAGATTCGGAAATGATTTGTATTTAAGATAGTGAATTAACAAACGAATTGAATACCTCAACATTTCTTCCGATTTTGAATACCATAAAGTTTTGCTGTGCAATCGGGCTAGATAATGCCTCAGTCTTGTAGTTTCACCCTCAACTCTAGTCATGTAGGTTTTGCTGATAATTTGATCCTCCGAGTTGATAAACATTTTGTAGACACAGGCCCAAAATCTGATGGGCTGCGATCGGCGGATTACTCAGTTTATTTTGGTTTAAATCTCTCAAGTTAATGAATAAGGCTGAAAAGAGCAGACCATAGTAAAGTATCAAAGTCAGTTTGAGTTACGCCCCTGATTACCCCCAGGACGACTATGGATATCTCAGAGAGAATAAGCTGGTTACAAAACCACACCGTATTTAACCAGATTCCCGAGGCCGCCTTAAGGTCGATCGCCACAACCCTTCAAGAGACCCCCATCCTCGCCAACCGCCGCCTGGTCCTAGAAGACACCATTCCCGAGGCGCTACTGATTCTCCACAGCGGCCACATTGAAAGCTATCGCACCAGCCCCAACAGTATCGCGCGCGTCGTCAGTATCCTCCCCGGTTCAGTGCTGTATCTAAAGGAACTCCTGCTGGATCAAGCCGCCTACGAAACCAGCATCACCTTAGATGACTGCATCCTGTGGCAAATTCCCCGCGCCGAGTTCTTAACCATCACCCAGCAGCATCCTGGAATCACTCAAATTCTTTCCCAACAACTGGCGATCGATCTCCAACGGGTAGAGTCAGAACTGGTTTATGAACGCGATCGTGCTGCCGCCTTGCGCCCCTATATCGTGCCCAAAGCCAGTCGAGGCATTGTAGGCTCTAGTCGTTATGCCCTGCGCCTGCGACAGGATATTAAAAAAGCCATGCAGGAAACTGGCGCGGTTTTGATTTTAGGAGAACCCGGTCTGAATAAAGACAATATTGCTGCATTAATTCATTTTGGCTCTGGAACTCGTAAAGAACCACTAATCAAAGTAAATTGCAGCACCTTGCAGACCAATGGAGCCGAACTATTTGGACGGGGCAACAAACCCGGTTTATTAGAATGGGTCGGACGCGGCACCTTAATGCTGAACAACTTAGAAGACTTAGCCCCAGAACTCGTAGAAAGACTGAAACTTTTGCTAAACACGGGTGAATATACGTCGCAGTCCCGAGATGATGAAGCAACTCTATTGCCCAAACATACCGAAGCACGGATCATGATGATCGCTGAAAAGGTCATTCCAAAACTGGCCCAGTCTAAGTTGGTCAAGCACAATATTAAAGTGCCGCCCTTGCGAGTTCGGAAAGCAGATATTAAAGTCCAGATTAACTATTACTTGGGATTGCTCTGTCGATCGCGAGGTCTCCCCCAGCCCACCATCACCCCTGAAGCTCTACGCCGACTGCAAAGCTATGATTTCCCTAACAATTTAATTGAGTTAGAGAATTTGCTCACAAGAGCCTTGGTGCAGGCAGGCGGAGCCAGGGATCTGACCGAAGAAGTGTTCTGGGCAGAGGGCAAAAAAGAGCGTAGATTTCGAGTCAATTTGCTTAATGTTTATCCATGGCTACGACGATTTCTTCGCAGTGATTGGTATCCCGATCGCATCAACTATGGCATCACACTCGTAGGATTTGCATTTATCGTCGGCGTGTTATTTCTGGGACCACAAACCCGCGATCGTAATTTTGTCTTAAATCTTTTCTGGGACTGGTGGTGGCTTGGGAGTTTGGTTATTTTTCCATTTTTAGGCCGGATTTGGTGCGCCTTTTGCCCCTTTATGATCTACGGTGAACTGGTGCAGAAGCTCTCTCTAAAATGGTTTCCAAGAACCCTGCGATCGTGGCCACGCCAAGAAGCTGAACGATTTGGCGGCTGGTTTCTATTTGGATTTTTCGCCCTCATTTTGCTGTGGGAAGAGCTATGGAATTTAGAAAATACGGCCTATCTTTCGGGTTGTTTATTGCTGCTCATTACGGCAGGCGCTATAATTTTCTCCCTGCTATTTGAACGACGATTTTGGTGTCGCTATCTCTGCCCGATCGGCGGTATGAACGGCATGTTTGCCAAACTCTCGATGATTGAACTGCGGGCACAGCAGGGGATTTGCTCGGCCACCTGTACGACTTATCAATGCTACAAAGGTGGACCTCAATTGGGGGAAGGCCAAGAAACCGGGGGCTGTCCCGTCTATTCTCACCCGGCACAGTTGCAGGACAATAAGGATTGCGTTCTGTGTATGACCTGTCTGAAGGCTTGTCCCCACCGATCGGTAGAACTCAATTTACGCCCACCGGGCATTGAGCTATGGACGACCCACAAGGCCAACTACCCAGAAGTCGCTTTGCTATTTTTATTGTTTGGGGCAACGTTTCTCCATCGGTTGCCTGAGATTGAGCAGGAGATGGGCTGGGATTTGCAATTAGAAAACTTTGGCATTCATACCTTAGTTTCAGTGGCGGTGCTATTTGTTCCGGTGGCGATCGCGTTCCCGACCCACGGTTTAATTCGCCTGCTGGACCGTAAGTCTCGCCCCTTCGTTGAGCTAGCCTACGGTTATTTGCCCTTAGCCATGGGTGGACTACTAGCCCACTTTCTCCGCCTAGGGCTTTCCGAAGGCGGTCGAATTATTCCTGTAACCTTTGCGACCTTTGGCTTAGCCATGGCACATCCCCTTGTGTGGGTCGCCCATCCGGCAGTAGTCTCCTTTCTGCAATCCGTTGTGCTGATCGCTTCGGGTTTAGCCACGGTTGTATTGACGCAAAAAATTGCTCGGCAATCATTTTGGAAGTTGTTACCTCAGCATTTAGCGGGGGTTGCGATCGTACTTTTAATGGGGAGTATAATCACGGGTTGGTAAGCAAGCCAACACAAGCCCAGCATTCAATATCGCTGCGGGGATGGGGCGCAAAAAAAGACATGGCGACGTTCAGCAGATGTCAGATATATCTTAATTTCTAGGCGATCGCCTTCACGAGATGTTTTTCAATAGCAGATGTTGGTCGTGGCTCAAACATCGCATTCGTGAATGTCTTAATGACTTTGACTGTTTACGAGATGCTATGGAGCATATTTTAAAACTTGCGTCCTAACACTCATGGCAATTGCTATATATTATTTTTATTTTAGCTATTCGTTAACGGTAGCTATTAATGATACGATTCACTCAGTTTTTTGGGATAAAAAATGTCCATAGTAAAAAGATGCGCTGCTGAATTTATCGGTACTTTTTGGCTGGTGTTTGGTGGATGTGGTAGTGCTGTGTTTGCCGCCGCTTTTCCTGATCCAACTAATGCGCTAGGAATCGGGTTTGTGGGTGTTGCCTTAGCCTTTGGTCTAACTGTGATGACGATGGCTTTTGCGATAGGGCATATTTCGGGATGTCATCTCAACCCAGCCGTTTCGATTGGGCTATGGTCTGGCAAACGTTTTCCTGCCTCTGAGCTATTCCCCTATATTGGTTCTCAGATATTTGGCGGTATTGCTGGTGCTGGAGTTTTGCTATTGATCGCCAGTCAAAAACCTGGTTTTGTACTTGGGGCAAATAGCTTAGCCGTCAATGGATTTGGCGAATTATCTCCTGGTGGCTATGGTTTGCTCGCAGGATTTCTGGCTGAGTTTGTGTTGACCTTCATGTTTTTGATGATTATTTTAGGCTCAACCGATCGCCGTGCGCCTCAAGGATTGGCTCCGATCGCGATCGGTTTGGGGCTGACTTTAATCCATTTGATTGGTATTCCCGTCACCAATGTTTCCGTCAATCCTGCGCGTAGTTTTGGTCCTGCTATTTTTGTCGGTGGCACGGCTTTAGCCCAAGTTTGGCTTTTCTTTGTCGCGCCAATCTTAGGAGCGATCGCCGCAGGATTTTTGTACACCTATCTGTTTACAGAACCAACCTTGACAGATGTTCAATAGTCCCCAAGAAAACTTCTAAAGATTTCTAAAAAAAGGCGACGCTTAGCATCGCCTTTTTTTATTTTTTAGCGCTTAGCAAACTTCTTGGTGAGCTTGGCCCTTTGCGGGCTTAAACCATTTTAGAGAATCTCGATCGAGGATTACTGATAGCAATCGTTCAGCCTCAGAGTCAAATTTCTGGAGTGTATATAGTACCCCTGTTAAGGTGACCACATGTACTACTGCTGATGTACAAGGGTTTGAGCGATCGTCTACGACCGACCATAGGTCATCACCTTTCCATTGCGCTGACGGAGGAGCGGGAGGGGCGATCGGATTTTGTCGGGTTATGAGGGCGATCGACTTAGGTGTGAGTTAAACTGCATATAAGGTCTATTGCCATAAAAGGTGGAGATAATTCTGATGATCATTGCTTTACCGCCTGAATTGGAAACATTGGTAAACCGTCAGGTTGAGAGTGGTCGATTCGAGAATGCGATCGATGCAATTTTTGCTGGAATGAACCTTTTGGGACAGAACGATGATTTGGTCATCGACAGAACGGTGACAAGTTCGCCTGTGATTAATCAAAATGTGGGATTAAAAACCAGTGTTCCTGCTGCTAAGGGTGTTGATCTCAATGGTTTCAGTGGTGTGATTGAACTTGAAGGTGATGCATTAGAAATGCAACTTCAGGTGCGGAATGAGTGGACCTGATGACCGATCGCTACGTCTTGGATACCAATGTTGCGCTTTACCTTCTCAGTGGACGGCTGGTCAATCCTTTGCCCGTTGAAGAGTTTTATGTGTCCATTATTAGTGAAATAGAGATGCTGTCTTTCTCGGCGATCGGCCAAGAAGAGGAATCTAGAATCCGTCAGTTTTTGTCGCAAGTGACGATCGTGGTGTTGAGCGAGGAGGTGAAACAATCAACGATCGAAATCCTGAAGAAACCGATCGCTGCGTTCCAAGCTGATCCCAGCAAGATACTCAGAAATCTCAGACAAATCTTGCGTAGCACGGACATTAATGATGTATTGAGTCATCTTAGGGACTACATCTGTGCCTGTATTTTTTGACGAAGCTCTCGGATAAATGTAGGACCATCAACAGCCGGAGCCGTCTCATCATAAGCTTCCTGAACCTTCACACGAGTATCTTCTAGCCATTCAGCATCCGACTCATCATATTTCTCAAAAAGACGAAATGCAATTTGGAGAATCTCTTCAGGACTTTGGTATTGTCCAGTTTTGAGTTTGCTTTCAATTAGGTTTTCTTGATCAGCCGTCAGTTGAATAACCATAAGACGATCGGAATAGTTTTTGGACTTCTCACCAGTATAAAGGCTGCTGCGTTCGAGTGACGATCGCCCTTCACCCAACATCGATCGCCCCTCAAGCCGCACTCCTGTAGTCCGATCGCTAAGCGTTGGTACAATGCTTCTGGTATTTGCAAAATAACTGTTTCAGCCATATTTTTGATTTTTACTTATCGCTAAGGAATGAGAACTAAATAAGATCCAGAACTGGGATTCCCTTAAACTCTTCCTAGAAGCCATAAGGGTTTCAAGAATTGTGGGTGTTATTAAATCCTCGTTCCTAAGGCAGATATGCTACTTTTTCGTGCCAATCCCATCGCAGAGATGTCTGTCGCTTTCGCTGACATTAATGTTGTAGGTTAAATAAGCGCGTACTCTATCGCAACTACGCCCCATTAAAACATCTAAATCCCAGTCTGTCCCTAGATTCCAGAGTTTGATGGTTTTGTCCCCACTGCCAGAAGCCAATGTCTTGCCGTCGGGGCTAGAACTGACGATGTAAACATCGTTATTATGCCCCTTGAGGGTGCGGATTTCCTTGCCTGTCTCTACATCCCAGAGTTTGATGGTGCTGTCAGCACTGCCAGAAGCCAATGTCTTGCCGTCGGGACTAAAACTGACGCTGTAAACAACGTTATTATGCCCCTTGAGGGTGCGGATTTCCTCGCCTGTCTTTACATCCCAGAGCTTGATGGTGTGATCAGCACTACTAGAAACCAATTTCTTACCGTCGGGGCTAAAACTGATGATCCAGACAGTATTATTATGCCCCTTGAGGGTGCGAGTTTCCGTTCCTGTGTTTGGATCCCAGAGTTTGATGGTTTTGTCAACACTGCCAGAAGCCAATATGTTGCCATCAGGGCTAAAACTCACTCTCCAGATAGGTCCATTATGCCCCTTGAGGGTGCGAGTTTCCGTTCCTGTCTTTACATCCCAGAGTTTGATGGTTTTGTCTTGACTGCCAGAAGCCAATATCTTGCCATCACCGCCAAAACTGATGCTCTGGACTTTATCATGCCCCTTGAGGGTGCGAGTTTCCGTTCCTGTCTTTACATCCCAGAGTTTGATGGTGTTGTCTTCACTTCCAGAAGCCAATGTCTCGCTATTAGGGCTAAAAGTGACGCTCCAGACAGTTTGATTATGACCATTAATTGTGCGGATTTCCTCGCCTTTCTCTACATCCCAGAGTTTGATCGTCTTGTCAGCACTGCCAGAAGCCAATGTCTCGCTATTAGGGCTAAAAGTGACGCTAAAGACACGGTCATCATGCCCCTGAAGTGTTTTGATTCCTTTGCCTGCCTCTAAATTCCAGAGTTTGATCGTCTTGTCTTCACTGCCAGAAGCCAATGTCTTGCCATCAGGGCTAAAACTGACGCTCCTAACAGTGTTATCATGCCCCTTCAGAGCGCTGATTTCTTTGCCTTCCTTTAAATTCCAGAGTTTGATTGTCTTGTCACTACTGCCAGAAACCAATGTCTTTCTATCAGGGCTAAAAGTGACGCTATAGACAGAGCTATCATGTCCCTTCAGAGTGCTGATTTCTTTGCCTTCCTTTAAATTCCAGATTTTGATTGTCTTGTCACTACTGCCAGAAACCAATGTCTCGCCATCGGGGCTAAAACTGACGCTATAAATAATCTTATCATGCCCCTTCAGAGTGTTGGTTTCCTCGCCTTTCTCTACATTCCAGAGTTTGATAGTATTGTCACCACTGCCAGAAGCCAATGTCTCGCCATCGGGGCTAAAACTAACGCTCCTGACATGGTCATTATGTCCCTTGAGGGTGCGGTTTTCCATCTCTTTGTCTAGATTCCAGAGTTTGTCTAGATCCCAAAGTTTGATCGTCTTGTCACCACTGCCAGAAGCCAATGTCTTGCCATCGGGGCTAAAACTGACGCTATGGACATGGTTATTATGTCCCTTGAGGGTGCGAATTTCCTCGCCAGTCTTCAGATCCCAAAGTTTGATCGTCTTGTCACCACTGCCAGAAGCCAATGTCTTGCCGTCGGGGCTAAAACTGATGCTATTGACATGGTCATTATGTCCCTTGAGGGTACGAATTTCCTTGCCAGTCTCCAGATCCCAAAGTTTGATCGTATTGTCACCACTGCCAGAAGCCAATATCTTGCCGTCGGGGCTAAAACTGACGATTTTGACAATTTCATCATGCCCCTCCAAGCGGTTGAGTTCCCTTCCCTTAGCAAGAACTCCCTCCAAAGCATCTATTACCTCAATCTTAGTTTTGTGTTGATTTTGCAGGATTTTTCCTGCTTTAATTGCTTCGATAAAAGCATCTAATTCTTTTCCTTTATCAAATAGAGTTAAGGAAGTAGCTCCAAGAGCATCGGCAAGATTGAGTTCTGCCTCTCTAGTCTTTTGCCAAGCCATCCACCCCAATCCCGCACTAATCACCACCGCCACCAAAGAACCCGCCGCAATTTGCCGCGCAGTTCTAATTTTTTCATTCTTCTGTCGTTCCGCTTGCGTAACACTAGACTCAATAAACTCGATCGCTACAGCATCCAAATTAGGCAGCGATCCTTCCTTTTGAAGTTCCACAATTCGCGCCAACTTCGAGCCATTCCAGAGTTCGCTATTAGCCTTTTGCAGATCCTTTTGACCTAACTCATGCCACTGGTTCGCATCCGCATACAAGCGATTTCTGAGGACAATGATCTCCTCCTTTTCCCGAATTAAATCCTGTAACACCTTCCAAGAACGCAGCAATTCCTCATGGGCAACTTCAACCGTCGCTTTGCCACCTTCCCCCTTACTCACCAAAAGCCGATGATCGATCAGTTGATACAGCACATCTTTTTGGATCGCATCCCCATCAAAAATTGCTTTATCAGCCCTTCTACTCACCGCCTCCTTGCCCACCAACTCAATTAACTCTAGAAAAATTTGCTCCGCTACTTTTCGTTCTTGTTCATTAAATCGATCATAAATCCTATTCGCCTGTTGCTGAAGTGCGCCCGTTACGCCCCCCAACTCCTGATAAGTCTCAGCATTTAAAAACCTGTCTTGCAGATCATTCTTACTCCACAATAAGTTCAAGGTATATTGCAAAAGCGGCAAAGAACCAGCCTGTTGCTGAAAATCAGCAATAATTTGATCGATTAATCCCTTTTCAAAGACAACCCCATTTCTAGCCGCAGGTTCCGCGATCGCCAATCTCAGATCGCGATCGTCCATATCTGTGAGCATTAAACTATAGCGATCGTGGAGTTTCCCTAAATCTGGATAAGGACTTAATTTATCCAGAAAATCCGCCCGCATCGTCAAAATGACTTTAATAGAACTATCTGATTTCTCAATCAATTTAATCAGACTTTTAATAAAAATATCCCGCTCTGTCTTCGGTGTGCGCGTAAACAACTCCTCAAATTGATCGATAAAAATCAACCACTGAGCATCCTGTTTCAGAGCTTGCTCAACCTGAATCAGCGTATCTTCTTTAACTATTTGAGCCAGTTTCGCTTTCGATTTATATGTAGGTTGGAGAGAAACATAAAAAGACTCAAAGGGATTAACATCAGGGACAAAAGAGAATAGCTTAAATAGACTCAAATTTGGTTGTTTTTTTAACGCAGGCACCAATCCCGCCTGAATAAGCGATGATTTTCCACTACCAGATGCTCCCAAAAGCAAAAGTACATTCTTGTGTTTTAAATGCTCTGTTAAATTTTCAATCCAGCGATCGCGCCCAAAAAATTTATCATGATCCTCTACCCCAAACTTCTCCAAGCCCAGATAAGGCGAAGCTTCAATCAGTTCTCTAGCTTGAATCTCAGCATCAGAGGATGTCTGAGAAATATAAGTAATATTGACCGTTCCTGTGTTTGTCCCAGCAACGCCTATAACATCTTCAGTAGATACATCGGAACGGACTTCAGTCATGTAAACCTCTATGAAACTTGATTATTGATAAGTAGCTAGGCATAACTTTGAAGGAAGCCGTTACTCTGCGATCAGTGGTAGAGCCTGCCTACCTAGCAAAACCGCTTTCTGCCAGAAAATGAAGAAAACCAGCTAGCTGCAAGGCTTCTGGTTTCAGGATTAGATCTCAAATGGGTTCTATAAAAGTATAGGTTGAGATCCCCGACTTTTTCTAAGCGAGCAAAGACAATTTGCGAATTCACACAAAAAGTCGGGGATCTGTGCATTTACAGATTTTTTTTGCTGACCTACTTATTTGCCCTTAGTCACATTCCCAACATTAACCGTTCCCGTGTTTGTACCAGCAACACCAAATACATCCCCCGCAACCGTTACAGTTGTATTGTATTTCCCTTCTTTAAACCCTTCAGGATCATCCTGCTTTAGTACCGCTTCGGCGGCTCTCAGAATTTCTACATCCTGATCGATCGCTGCCTCGGTCAACTTTTTCTTGAGTGGCACTTCATAGGTTTCAGGATCTTTTTCATGTTCATCTAAAACCACTTTTGCCCCGTTATTATCAGCAAACCTGCGCTTAATCAAGGCTCTTAACCCTTCATAAGCATCCTTCACGCCTTTTTCCGCTACATCCTTAGAAGCAGCAACCGCACCAGCAACTAACGCAGTAAGAATAAGAGAAACTGGCTCCATCGTCTGACTCTCCAAATTACAATCTTTTAAAATTTATATATCCTATATGAAAAAAGCGTTTTTTGCGATTATTTTTGTTTATAGAACCTATTTGACATTCTAGGGGATCCTAAAAGCAGCGCAAAAACCTCATATCCACCAGTCCTATGGCCTATTCCAGCAGTCTAACCGATAAAGAATGGGAACTCCTTGAACCCCTTCTGTCGGAAGTGTTGCCCCCTAAAAAACAAAGCAGACCTCCGGCTTGGAGCAAACGACAACTTTTAGATGGAGTCTTATATCAACTCAAAAATGGCTGTAACTGGCAAGACTTACCCAAAGACTTACCGCCCGATTCAACCGTCTGTTGGCACTACAAACAATGGCGTGCAGCGGGTGCGATTGAGAAACGGATGACTCTACTTCATGAGGCAACCCGCGAGCAGGTAAAAAAAAGAAAATGGACCACTTTAATAATCGTTGACTCGCAAGCGG
>JAPLHZ010000179.1 GCA_026389365.1 Cyanobacteriota bacterium | reverse complement strand
ACGAATCCCTTTTTTTTCTTTATTTTTAATCAGATTGCGGGTTCGGAATTGGACGATCGGATTGTTTGGGCGGTGGATACTTTGGCGACTATTTTGCAGCAAACGGATATGTCGGCTATTTTGAGCGATTTTGGTAAGCGCGATCGGCGTGAAGATCCTGTGGTGCATTTTTATGAGACTTTCTTGGCGGAATATGACCCGAAGATGCGCGAGTCACGCGGGGTTTACTATACGCCTGAGCCTGTGGTTGGCTATATTGTGCGAAGTGTGGATTATATTCTCAAGGAGAAGTTTGGGATTAAGAAGGGTTTGGCGGATGCAAAGAAGATTCAAGTTCCTAATCCCAAGGGTGAGGGAACAATTGAGTCGCATCAGGTTTTAATTCTCGATCCTGCGGTGGGGACGGGGACGTTTATGCATCGTGTGATTGAGCATGTTTATGAGGGTTTCAAGAAGCAGAAGGGGATGTGGTCGGGTTATGTGAGTCAGCATTTGTTGCCGCGTTTGTTTGGGTTTGAGTTGCTGATGGCTCCTTATACGGTGGCGCACATGAAGTTGGGGTTACTGCTTAAAGAGACGGGTTATGATTTTCAGTCTGAGGAGCGTTTACGGATTTATTTGACGAATACTTTGCAAGAGTCTTTTCAAATTACCGATCAGACGGTTAGTTTTGGTTCTCGAATTAAAGAAGAGGCTGAAGAGGCGAAAGATGTTAAACAAGATACTCCTGTAATGGTGATTATCGGCAATCCTCCTTATTCTGGACATTCGGCAAATACGGGAGATTGGATTAAGGGTTTGCTGAATGGGAAAGATATTATCTCGAATACAAAAACTGATAGTTATTTTGAGGTTGATGGGAAGCCTTTGGGAGAGCGAAATCCTAAATGGTTAAATGATGATTATGTGAAGTTTATTCGCTTTAGTCAATGGAGAATCGATCAAACGGGTTACGGAATTTTGGCTTTTGTTACTAATCATGGTTATTTAGATAATCCAACTTTTCGAGGAATGCGTCAAAGTTTATTAAAGACTTTTGATGAGATTTATATTTTGGATTTGCATGGGAATAGCAAGAAAAAAGAAACTTGTCCTGATGATTCTGTCGATCAAAATGTGTTTGATATTCAGCAGGGTGTAGCGATTGGAATTTTTGTTAAATATCAAAATAGTCAGCAAAAATCAGCAACGGTTTATCATGCAGATTTGTGGGGTAAGCGTGAGGTTTTCGAGAATAAGCAACTTATTGGTGGTAAGTATCACTGGTTAGATGAAAGTGATATTAGTTCAATGATTTCTGAGGAATATCAAATATATCCAGATGCACCATTTTATCTATTTAAGCATCAGGATATCGATCTCAGATCAGAATACGATAAGTTCTGGAAAATTAGCGAAATCATGAAAGTTAATGTCTTGGGATTTCAATCTCATCGAGATCATTTTGCTGTTGATTTTGAAGAAGTAAAGATCTTAAAAAGATTCCAAGAATTGAGAGATAACGATCTTTCCGATGCTGACTATGTGGCTAAGTATGATCTAAAAACTAATAAGGATTGGCAATTAAATAGAGTACGTCAATCTATTCGCTCAGATAATCAGTGGAAAGAAAAAATAATTAGCTGTTTATATCGTCCTTTTGATTGGCGTTATTGTTATTACAGTGATTTAGTTATGGATAGACCTAGACGAGAACTAATAGATAATGTTTTTAGAAAGGATAATCTATGTATAAATACAGTTAGACAAACTAGGCTAGATTTTTGGAATCATTCTATAGTGTCTGACACTCCGACTCCTGCTGTCTTTGTAGAAATAAAAGATGGGTCTAATGTTTTCCCTCTCTATCTCTACCCAACCAATACCCCAACCCTATTTGAAGCCGAACCCACCAACTCCCCACATGGTCGCCGCCCAAACCTAGCACCAGAATTTATTAACGAACTCTCCGAAAAACTCGGCTTAGAATTTTTCCCAGATGGCAAAGGCGATCAAGTCAAAACCTTTGCACCAGAAGACATCTTTAACTATATTTATGCCACCTTCCACTCCCCAACCTATCGCCAACGCTACGCCGAATTTCTCAAAATTGACTTTCCGCGAGTCCCCCTCACCAGCAACAAACAACTATTTTGGGAACTAGCAAACAAAGGCGATAAATTAGTCCAACTCCACCTAATGAAAGACACAGGAACCGAAATCAGCAGCTATCCCGAATCAGGTTCCAACCTTGTCGAACAAATCAAATACAACGAAACTAAACAACAAATCTGGATTAACTCAGAGCAATATTTTGATCATATCCCGCCCCACATTTGGAACTTCCACATCGGCGGTTATCAAGTCTGCCAAAAATGGCTCAAAGACCGCAAAGGTCGCGAACTCAGTTTTGACGACCTCACCCATTATCAAAACATCATTTCCATCTTGGGCGAAACCATCGAGATCATGAATGATATTGATCAAATCATTACTAAACATGGAGGCTTTCCATTCTCATGACTATTACCCTAACTAACATTAAGCCAATACTTAACGAACTCAAGCAGGAGTTGCAGAAAATGTATGGCGATCGCCTAGCCTATATAACACTCTATGGCTCTCAAGCAAGAAATGAAGCAACCCCAGACTCAGATATTGATATACTCGTAGTCCTGCACGGTAACGTTGAACCCTGCACTGAAATAAGCAACACAGGCGAAATTATCTCAAGACTATCGCTCCAATACGACACCGTTTTAAGCTGTCTATTTATTAGTAAAAGAGAATACCATAACCACATCAGCCCATTATTATTAAACATCCGCCGCGAAGGAATCAACCTCTATGACCACAATCATTTCCATCGCTACTTAATCGAAGCACAGGAGCTAAGACAAATGGGAGATTACGGAAAATCAAATGAAGTAACCCTCGAAAAAGCAGCCGAACAGATCACTTATGCAGAAGAGTTCTTAAAGGTTTTCGACCAGCGAGAAAATTGAGATGACAATTTTTTTGAGAAAATGGAAGCACCGTCAAATTTGGGCCATTGCGCGGAATGTTTCCCTCAATTTATATCGTGATCTTGGGTTTGAAAATATGGCTCAAGCTCAGCGACTGGCTAGCTTTAGTCTTAACACACTTAAACTTCTATTCAGAATGAAATAGCCCTGGATCAAAAGGCTGTAGAAACAATTATCCACTCTGAAAATATTCTCAATATTGGATGCTTATGATTGTGAATAATAAATTATTGCTGATTCCCCTTGTCTCGTTGGGCGCGTGGCTAATCCCGATAGTCCGTCTGCCCTCGGTCCCATTGTCCGTGAACGCCTACGCATGACGGTGGATGAGGTGCAAGCATATCGATCGGCCTATTCCCAAAATTTGGTAGCCTGGTCCAATCGGGTTCGTCAATGTATGGACGAGAAGCCTCGAATGTATGTGCTGCGATCGGACGGTGCTCAGCTTCCAGTTTTCTTTAATGGACAAGAAGGAACGCTAGTTCGGAATGCTTCCGGTCAGGCGGTTTGTAGTAATTAGTAGGTTGATCCCCCTAACCTTCCTGATTAAGGGGGGACCGGAGAGTATAGGATAAAACGTTAATTTCCCCGCTTTCTTAGTCCCCCTTCACTTTGGCGTAGCCTGCCCGGAGGGCGTAGGGGATTTAGGGGGATCGATCGCTGACAATTTCACCGATCGTCTTATTCTCTGGCCTAAAAGTTGATTTTGCCACCCGCTGAATATCCGCAGGTGTTATGGCACTGATGGCATCTAGTTGATTAAATAAATTGCGCCAAGTTCCGGTTTTGACTTGGTATTCCACCAGAGCCGAAGCCATGCCGCTGTTTGAAGAGAGCGATCGGAGCAATCCAGCGCGGGCATTGGTTTTGATGCGATCGAGTTCCATTTGAGTGACGGGATCTGTTTTTAGTCGCTGGATTTCGGTATCAATTCCCTTTTGAATCTCTTCTACAGAATGTCCCGGTGCCGACAGCGCGTAGAACATGATTAAGTTCGGGAATTTGTCGCCAGGGAATCCGTTGAAACCTTCGGCGGTGAGGGCGATTTTTTGAGATTCGACCAAAGATTTATACAGCCGTGAGGTGCGGCCATCACTGAGTAAGGATGCGATCGCTTCATAAATCGCGTTATCAGGATGGCCCAGAGCTGGACGGTGGTAGCCTTCGAGATAAATAGGTTCGGATGGCAGACTGAGTTTTACGGTGCGAGTTTCCGTTTGGGCGGGTTCGATGGGGAGCGTTCGATCGACTTTTTTCGCGACTGCCTTGGCTTTAAATCGTCCAAAATAGGTTTCAGCTAGGGTCTTCACTTCGCTGGAATTCACGTCCCCAACGATCGAAATTGTGATGTTGTTGGGAGTGTAATACTTCTGAAAAAAGGCTTGAATATCTGCTCGGTTCATCGACTCGATGTCTTTTGCGTAGCCCGCAACGGGTTGACGATAAGGATGGACCTTGAAGGCGGCGGGGAGATATTCTTCAATTAGTTTTCCAATAGGTGAATTGTCAATCCGCATTCGACGTTCTTCTTGAATGACCGCTTTTTCTTTGAAGAATTCTCGCAAAATTGGATCCAAGAACCGATCGGACTCCAAAGACATCCAAAGTTCGAGTTTATTCGATGGGAAACTAAAGAAATAGTTGGTGGCATCGGCAGCCGTGGTCGCATTCAGACCGACTCCGCCCGATCGCTCAATGATTTGTCCAAATTCGTTTTGTTTTGAAATGGTCAGAAGTTCTGCATCCAGCGCTTTGAATTCAGTTTGCAGCTTTTCGACTTCAGCGAGATTGTTCGATTTTTGGGCCGCTTTTAAGGTTTCCCAGAGCTTATCTTGGCGATCGAGTAGCACCTTTTCTTTGGCAAAATCTTGGGTGCCGATGCGAGTGGTGCCCTTGAAGGCTAAATGTTCTAGGAAGTGAGAAATCCCTGTTTTTCCTGGATTCTCATCCGCTCCACCTACATCTACATAGGTTCTAAAGGAGATGACAGGGGCGTTGTGGCGTTCTAGAACGATGAATTTCATGCCATTGGAGAGCTGAAATTCGCTGATATTTTTGACGACCTGATCGAGGTAGGGCTGAACAGAGGTTTTAGGCGTGATGGCGGGAGTGGCTAGGGGGGCGGGCGTTGCACTTTTGGGGTTGGCACCGTTTTGGGTTCTACTTTGTGCCAGTGCGGGTGATGCGATCGTGATGCCTATTAAAATGACGCTGAGGAATGCGACCAATCGAGTTGCTAACTTGTTCACGAGCCTAGCCATAGTTCTCCTACCTTGAAAATTTCTTGTTAACCTCAAACGACGATCGTAGTGTGACGCGATCGCTTGAAGTCTGAAAAGCACTCTTTCTAGGATAAGAGGGAATGGAGTTTTGTGGTGGCGTCAGAACTTATCAGAGCTTAAAGGCTGCGATGACGATAGGTTACGTATCCGTCGAATAATAGTGTCACCAGCGCAAACGCCCCCCCAATCACTAGGGTTCCTTCGACGCAGCTTCCGTTGCCAAAGGTCATCAAAAAATTGGCCAAAGCTTGAAGTCCGATCTGGCTCAGTCCGACTAATCCGGGAATATATCCCAAAATTATCAGTCCCGTGAGTGCCATGACAATGACTACGATCGGCAACAAAAAGCCGATGCAAAGTGCAACAAAGAGCGATCGGGCTACATTAGCTAGGGAGGAGATAGTGTGCATAGGGGACCTACCAGTGATTGAGGGAGAATTTGCCAAGGTCGAGCTTGTCCTAAGATAAATCCCCCGAGGTTCTGTTGGGGTGAAGTGTCAGCATTCGTAAGGGTTAGATAAGGAAGTACACAATATAAAGAAATACTGTGTACTTCTCTCATTAATCCCCATTCCGTAATGTTTGACTCAAATACCCTAAAGTACCCTGTCCACCTTGGTTTACCCGACTACAGTTGCTAAAAAAACGGTTTGTTCTAGCCGATCGAGTGCCTCATTAAATTCATCATTGATAATCTGTACATCAAATTCGTTGGCCGCATCGATTTCGGCCTTGGCCCGTTGGAGCCGCCGATCGATCGCATCGTCAGAATCTTGACCTCGGCCTCGAATACGGCTTTCGAGTTCTTGAATAGAAGGGGGCAGGATAAAAATCCGGATAGCTTCAGGGAAGCTTTGACGTACCTGTCTTGCGCCTTCGAGTTCGATTTCTAAAACGACCCATTCACCTGCTGCTAGTTGTTCTTCAACGGATCTCTTTGGCGTTCCATAGCAATTGTTAGCAAATTCCGCCCATTCGATAAATTCGTTTTCGCTCACCATCAAATCGAATTGTTGTCGGGTGATGAAGTAATAATTCACGCCGTCTACTTCGCCTGTGCGGGGCGATCGGGTGGTGGCGGAGATGGAGAGTTTGAGTTCGGGATGACGTTGCAGCAAAGCCTTTAGTAATGTGCCTTTTCCGACACCACTCGGTCCGGTTAGAACAATCAATCGTCCAGGGTTTCGGCCACTGCTGGTTTGGAGGTCTGAAATTAGATGCTCTGTATGGCTCAATGCGTTGCTCAATTCTGCGGCGATCGGGCTACCCATGATGCTCCTTTATAGTCAAACTATTGGTCCGACCATTCTCCGATCGAACTCTCCCACTGGCAAGCCCTAAGCCTCTTCACCACCTAAGCCTCTTCACCATTAGTAGACTCTTTATTGGTTACAAATCGATTGGCGACGGTTTCTGGCTGGATGGCCGACAGGACGACATGTCCCGAGTCGGTAATGATGACGGCACGGGTTCGTCTGCCATAGGTCGCATCGATGAGTTCACCCCGCTCCCGCGCATCTGTAATGATCCGTTTGATAGGGGCAGACTCAGGACTAACGATCGCGATAACACGATTTGCCGATACGATGTTGCCGAATCCAATATTGATTAATTTAATATCTGTCATGGGGTTAATGAAGATCCTAGACCAGCAGAGCACAGTTAAGCTTATTTTAAATACTAACCGTAAAAATGTGCGGTGAATAAGCTTAGCTGATCAATATCCTAGAAATAATGAAAAAATACCTCTTAACTATTGTTTCCTGGGGTTAGGAGGCGATGATGTGGTTCGGATGGAGAGGGGGTAAATCCGCAGAAGCCTATTTGTAGATTTAGACTTTGTAGATTTAGACATTCTTCGAGTTTTAGATCTGCTAGAGTTTCGATCGCGAGGAGTTCAAAATTTTAGCTCCCAGATAAGCTCTAGCTCCTAGATCGATTCTAAGACGGTTTTCTTAAATTGAGTTTTACTCACTGAGGTTTGGTGTGCAGCCCGTAGACTTTACAACGCTGGTCGCAGTGCGTCAGGAACTCGTTAATCACAGCTTGCCTGCCCGTCTAGAGCAGGTCTATCAAGTCGATCGGTTTACAATTTCCCTGGCGCTTAGAACCATTACGGGCCGGAGTTGGTTAACAATTTCCTGGCATCCTCAGGCGGCTCGAATCCATGTTGGAGATGCTCCTCCGCGATCGCCCGATACCTTTACCTTCAGCCAACAGCTATGGCATCAGTTGGGCGGGTTGGCCTTGTGTGAGGTGGCGATCGTCAAGCCTTGGGAGCGAGTATTAGACTTGAGATTTTGTCATCGACCGGGGGATCCGGTTTTGTGGCACCTCTACGTCGAAGTTCAAGGGCAGTATAGTAATGCGGTTTTGGTGAATGAGCAGGGTGACATTGTGACCGCTGCCCATCAGGTGAGCGCCACGCAGTCGAGTGTGCGTCCGATTCAGACGGGGGATGCCTACCAGTTGCCGCCGAGTTCGACTCAATCGATGCCCAGTTTAGAGGAAGGCTTCGATCGGTGGTATGAGCGGCTGGCCTTGGTTCCGACAGTGCTGAAAAAACTATTGGTGAAAAATTATCGTGGCTTGAGTTCGGCGCTGACTTTGGAATTGTTGGATCAGGCGGGATTAGCGTCCGATCGGCTCAGTGACACACTGTCAGATGATGAGTGGCGATCGTTGTTTGCAAGTTGGCAAGATTGGTTAAAATGTCTGGAAACTAACACATTTGTGCCGACCACGACCGCTTCCGGGTATCGGCTTTTGGGTCCAACTGCGGATGTTCCCGATTCGATTCAGACCATTTTGAATAACTATTATGGCGGTGGATTGTCCCGGCAACAGTTCGACCAAATTCGACATCAGCTCAAAATGCGACTGAAATTGCTGCTCGGTAAGCTTTACACGAAACAAAATGGGTTCCAAGCGCGGTTGGGCGAGAGCGATCGGGCCGATGACATTCGGGGTAAAGCGGATTTACTGATGGCGCACTTGAATGACTGGGCACTGGGCATGACTGAAATTGTGCTGATGGATTTTGAGACCGGATTGCCGACGCGAATTCCTTTGGCTCCCGATCGTAATGCGGTCCAAAATGCTCAAGCGCTCTATAAACAACACCAAAAATTTAAGCGATCGCGAGATGCGGTGATGCCGCTATTGATAGACGTTAAAACCGAAATTGACTATCTTCAGCAGGTCGAAACGGCCCTAACCCAAATCGAAGACTACCGATCGGGCCTCGATTTAACCGCGATCGAAGACATGCGGGATGAGTTGATTCAGCAGGGATATTTGGCGGGTTCTCGTTATCAAGTTGAACTGGATCCCGCCCAGGTATCTAGCTTAAAAACAGTGCGACAGGCAACGGCACGAGTCAAGTCGGGGATTAAATCCAGCATTAAATCGGGTACAAAATCGAAGAAACCGATCGCCGATAAAGCAGATCTATCCAGCCAACCGCGTCGCTATCAAAGTCCCAGCGGCTACGAGATATTAATTGGTCGCAACAATCGCCAAAATGACTTTTTGACGTTTCGGATGGCGGGCGACTACGATCTATGGTTCCATACTCAAGAAATACCGGGAAGTCATGCCTTGTTGCGACTTCCAGCAGGCTCGGTTGCAGAAGAAGCCGATTTACGCGCCGTTGCAGATCTAGCGGCTTACTATAGCCAAGCGCGGCAAAGTGAGCAGGTTCCGGTAGTTTATACCCAACCAAAACATGTTCATAAGCCCAAGGGTGCAAAACCTGGCATGGCCATTTACAAACAAGAAACCGTTATTTGGGGGCGGCCACAATGGGGATTGAAAATAGTGGATCCAATTTAAAATATGCACTGGTTCATGAATGGCTGACCCCAAAAGCCACAGGGGGATCTGAATTAGTCGTCCAGGATATTTTGAGTTTTGTGGATGCGGATTTGTATGCGCTGATCGATTTTGAGTCGCGTAATCCAGACAGTTATCTATATGGTCGATCGATCGGTCATACCTTTTTGCAGCATTTTCCCCGTGCAGAGTTTGGGGTACAGAAATATTTGCCTTTAATGCCGCTGGCGATCGAGCAGTTGGATCTGCGCGACTACGATGTGATTCTCTCGTCTTCCCATGCTGTTGCAAAAGGCGTACTGACCCGAGCGAATCAAGTTCATATTTGCTATTGCCATGCTCCGATGCGCTATGCCTGGGACTTGACCTTTGATTATTTGGCTCACGGCAATGCAGGTAAAGGACTCAAAGGTATGCTCACCCGGATCCTTCTCCATCGCTTGCGTCAGTGGGACGTGTTGTCAGCCAACCGCGTTGATCATTTCATAGCCAATTCTCAAACGACAGCTGATCGGATTTGGCGCTGTTATCGTCGAGAGGCTGAGGTGATTTATCCGCCTGTCGCGATCGATCGCTTTCCCTTTGTCGCTCAGAAACAGGACTACTATCTTGTGGTCTCGCGGCTTGTGGGCTACAAACAAGTCGGGTTAATCGTGGATGCATTTAATCAATTGGGGTTACCGCTGGTGGTGATTGGGGACGGGGGCGATCGCCTAGCGCTAGAACGCATGGCCAAAAAAAATATTCAGTTTCTCGGCTGGCGATCGGACGAAGATGTTGCGACCTATATGTCACAAGCTAGAGCCTTTGTGTATGCCGCCTATGAAGATTTTGGCATTGCTCCCGTCGAAGCTCAGGCTTGCGGAACTCCTGTGATTGCTTACGGAAAAGGCGGTACAAGTGAGACCGTTAAGGATGTTCGGACTTGGGGCGATCGGGGCACGGGGATTTTATTTGAAACGCAGCAGGTTAGCGATATTGTGGCCGCAGTTCTGGCATTTGAGGCGATCGCAGCCCAAATCAATCCAGCAACAATCGCGTCCCATGCTCAACAATTTTCTGCGGAAACTTTTAAACTGCGTTATGGGCAGGCGGTTGATCGGGTCTGTCAAAAGATGGGTATGGGAACCAAAAGTTATAGAGTCAAGTCTTAAGCCCTGTATGATGGGTCAAGATTTGTGATGAAATAATCGAAATCTTGACCATAATTTAGGTAGATTACGTGGTTTTCACCTTTCTCTTAGAGGCATCTCATGGGAGGGTTAAGTCAACTTAATGTTTAATAGGTGTTTAAAACTGAAAAACATTTTAAGTTACGGCATCTACGCAATCTAGGACCACTCATCCACCATCTCTCTAGTGAATGTTCAAAATACCTATGCTCGCTGATCGACAGTCGATTCCATCTTCAGACGATAGTCATTTGCCACCTCACTTATCCGGTGAGATAGTTGCTGAATCCTTGTTTCCGAGACGGTCTATCCATTGGGCTGGTCGAATCACAGGAAAGCGGCTGTTTGATATTGGGTTTTCACTTTCGGTCCTGATCCTATTTTCCCCGTTTTACATACTAATTGCATTTCTCGTCGCTATTGGGTCCCAGGGTCCAGTGTTTTATATCCAAGAGCGCGTTGGTAAGCGTTATCGACGGTTTGGTTGTATTAAGTTCCGTACAATGATTTATGATGCCGATCGAGTTCTGGGGGATTTACTCCAAGCCTCACCCGATCTGCAAAAAGAATTTGAAGCTAGCTTTAAGTTGAGATATGACCCCCGTATTACTTGGATCGGCAGATTTTTGCGGGTCACGAGTCTGGATGAATTTCCTCAGTTTTGGAATGTCTTAATGGGAGATATGAGCGTAGTGGGTCCCCGTCCGTTAGTCCCTGAAGAATTGCCCCGCTATGGCGAAAAAATGGCAAACGTGCTTCAGGCAAGGCCGGGAATTACGGGTATGTGGCAAGTTTCAGGCCGTAGTGACATTCCCTATCCTCAGCGGGTTCAGATGGATGCGTACTATGTAACTCATCGGAGCTTTGCCATGGATATGGTGATTATTGTTCGGACGATCGGTGTTGTGATCTTCCCCAAAAACAATGGTGCCTACTAGAGTTTTCTAGTTTCCAGATAAATAATCTATGGTTTTGATGAGGAATGTCATTGGCCAAATGGCTTATCTTCCTTTTTTGGAAAGACTTCTTTAATCTTGCGTTACATTAACAATAGTCCGGACAGTTTTTAAATTGTGAGCTGAAACCCGTATTCTGCCGTTGGAACAAGCATTAGTTCAGAGGCTAGAACCCGCATTCTACCGTTGCCAATCAAAAACTGTCCGGAGTGTTGATTAAGAATCGATAAAATTACTAAGGTGTATCACTCTGTTTTACGCTCCAAAATACTGTCCCCGGCAAACTAGGCCGATTTTTTGGAGTATTAAGTGTTTCAATCTCCCTCTGTGGGGATTACTAATTAAGCGTGATAAACCCAATTAAGCGTGATAAACCCAGTAATGGGATGAAGCCGCCGCTTAGTAGAATCTATGGAGGTTCGGTAAAATTGCAGAACTAGACTTGCTATTGATTTGAATACTTTAATTTTTAGGAGACATCGAGTATGACCCAACGTAAGCGCGCATTAATTACTGGAATTACGGGCCAAGATGGTTCCTATATCACTGAATTACTCTTAGAAAAGGGCTATGAAGTTCATGGAATTATTCGTCGGACTTCGACCTTCAATACCGATCGGTTGGATCACATGTATGAAGACCCCCATGTTGAGGGCGCACGGTTGTTTTTGCATTATGGTGACTTGACCGATGGCACCATGTTGGGCCGGATCATTGAAGAAGTTAAACCCCAGGAAATTTATAATCTAGGCGCTCAATCCCATGTTCGAGTCAGCTTTGACTCGCCTGAATACACGGCTGACTGCGTGGGCATGGGTGCATTGCGATTGCTAGAAGCGATTCGTGACTATCAAGCCCGCACCGGAAATGAAGTTCGCTATTACCAAGCTGGATCCTCTGAGATGTATGGCAAGGTGATGGAAGTGCCCCAGTCCGAGGACACCCCATTTTATCCTCGCAGTCCTTATGCTTGTGCGAAAATGTTTGCCCATTGGCAGACGGTTAATTATCGTGAGTCGTACAACTTGTTTGCGACCAATGGTATTTTGTTCAATCACGAATCGCCTCGTCGGGGTGAGACGTTTGTGACGCGCAAAATTACCCGGGCGGTGGCTCGAATTGTTTCCGGTAAGCAGACCCAGTTGTTCATGGGGAACTTGGATGCGAAGCGCGACTGGGGCTATGCGAAGGATTATGTCAGGGCGATGTGGTTGATGTTGCAACAGGACAAAGCCGATGACTTTGTGATTGCAACGGGCGAAACGCATTCTGTGGAAGAGTTCTTACAGTTGGCGTTTGGTCGAGTGAATCTGGAATGGAAAGACTATGTGGAATTCGATCCGCGCTATCTCCGTCCGACGGAGGTGGATTTGTTGATTGGTCAACCCGCTAAGGCCAAAAAACAATTGAACTGGGCACCGACTGTAACCTTTAACGAGTTGGTCAATTTGATGGTTGATGCTGATTTGCGTGCGGTCGGTGTTCAGCCTCCAAGCGACAACAATGGTACGAACCAAGAACAAGCGATCGTCCGTGAGCAATTTGCTGGGATGTCGTTCTAGGTTCGGTTAAATATCGAGAGAGAGTCTGCAATGGCTCTCTCATTTTTCTGAATTTTTATGAGCAATGGGACCATGGACTTAAGTAAGCAGAAGATTTTGGTGACGGGAGGCGCGGGCTTTCTGGGTAAGCAGGTAGTGGCGCAACTTTTGGCAGCGGGTGCGGATAAGGAGAAAATCTCTATTCCACGATCGAAGGATTTAGACCTTTGTAAGTGGGAAAATTGCCAAAAAGCGGTTGATCAGCAAGATCTTGTGATCCATTTGGCCGCCCATGTTGGCGGGATTGGTTTGAACAAGGAAAAGCCAGCCGAGTTGTTCTATGACAATTTGATGATGGGTACGCAGTTAATTCATGCGGCCTATCAAGCAGGTGTGTCTAAGTTTGTATGTGTTGGAACTATCTGTTCCTATCCAAAAATTACGCCTGTTCCCTTTAAAGAACAAGATCTTTGGATTGGCTATCCAGAAGAAACAAATGCCCCTTACGGTATTGCAAAAAAAACGTTGTTGGTGCAGTTAGAGGCATACCGTCAGCAGTATGACTTTAATGGTATTTATTTGCTTCCGGTCAATCTCTATGGTCCGGACGATAACTTTGATCCGCGTAGTTCCCATGTGATTCCAGCATTGATTCGGAAGGTACACGAGGCAAAAGTGGCGGGCGATCGTAGTATTTCTGTGTGGGGCGATGGCAGCCCGACGCGTGAGTTTATTTATTCGGATGATGCGGCGCGGGGCATTGTCATGGGTGCGCAATCGTACAATTCGTCGGATCCTGTGAATTTGGGAACAAATCGTGAAATCACTATTAAAGATTTGATTACGCTAATTTGTAAGTTGATGGATTACGACGGTGAGCTAGTGTGGCAGACGGATAAGCCAAATGGTCAGCCGCGTCGTTGTTTGGATACAAGTCGGGCAAAGGATCGCTTTGGGTTTGAAGCAGAAATTGGGTTTGAGGAAGGTTTACGTCGTACGATCGATTGGTATCGTGCTAATGCGGTCTAGAGTGTTTCTCAGGAATATATAAATACCAATTGAAGCTCGTATTGTTGTTCCTCAAATATTAGGAGCAGTACGAGCTTATTTTTGGACTATTGTATTGTTTAGTTTAGATGATTCAATAGGCTCCATCCTAATGAATCGTCCCATTAAAAATTCATTCCCGTTTATAGAGTGCTAGCGTATAGGCATCGATTTTAATTTCTGGGCCTTGTTTTGTTAGCGTTGTTTTAAACTGAACAATCTGATCTGGAAAATGGTCCAGCCATCCTTCTTTTACTAAATAAATCTTAGCTGACTCCATTACTTTCTTTGCGGAACGAGCCGATCGGACCATGTTTCGATCGTGAGGTGTGCAAGATAATTTTTCAGGATCAGCACTACAAATAATGTAAGAATTCCAATAGTCTCCAATAATTCCAGCTTCTCCTAGTTGATTAAATCCTATTAGTTTAGATAGTTGAGATTTTGCTGGAGATAATGAGTAAACGTAAGATGGTAAACTCATGCTCCCAATCAGTGCGACCATAAGAAGGAAGACCGAAAGTGGCGCATTTATTTTAAATAGATATTTTTTAAATGAATTGACAATTTCTATTCTGGGTGATTTGAGAGAGATGTTGCTTATCGAATCATTGTAGAAAATAATTGTTAGCCAAAGAGACAGATATACGACACTAAAGTACCGAATACTAATCTCATTTTTGTAGACCCATTCCGACGAAATCAGGAGCAAAAAACTACCGATCGTATTCACTCCAAATAATACTGACCATTTTAAGTCCGAGTCAAAAGCTTGACGAATACCAGTTCTAAAGTTGAAATTTTGGGTCCAAAAAAGTTGGATCCAAATTATACTAACCGCAATCAAGAAAGAAACTAAACCAAGACAGGCTACTGAATAAAAACTCAATAGCCAATTGTCTACAGAAAATGTGATTGACTGTATGATTAATTTCACTACGGATTGAAAAACTATCCCTGTATAGCTAAGCTATTGATTCCAAAAATTCCATAGGACGGGGTTGCAGATATTTTTGCAATGATAATAAAAGCAATTCCTATTAGTGTTGTGAAATTAAAAATTTTTGAATAGTTAAGGTGCCTTATTAGGTTCCCTATAATAAACATTATCGGAAATTATTTTTTAGAGATTCAAAGCCTTGCTAGGCAAGGGCTGTAAATTCGCAAAACCCTATTTCCGATTAAGTCTAATATTTATAGGATTAAATTTTGAAAAGTTCTTCTCAGGCGTATTATCGGATCTATTTAAATATTTTAATTCATTCTCTAGTGCGTCGAGAGCGATGCATTTACCTCGTATTAAATATCCGACTATTAGGACAATAATAATAGATTGCTCGGATATCCATAGACTCAGACATAAAGATATTAAAGACCCAATGATTAGTAATCCACGTTTCCAAAAAATATTACTTTTATAGATATTAAATTGATGTAGGAAGGCTAAGGCACATCCGATCGTGGCAAACTGCGGAGTATAGGGTTGCACTGCTTCGATCGTACTAGTAAAAGTAACGGCAGGTAGAAACCATACTAAAGCTAATGTGAGTCTTGAAAAATTATTACTTAGAATACTACAAAAGCTGAAAAATCCAATCAGCAGGAGAAGATAGTGCACGTATGAAACTGCAACGATCGGAGATAAGGATAAAATTTTCACTCCAAAATAACTCAGAATCGGTAATAGGCTCCCTAAACGATTTTGGCCCCAATAATATAGATCGTCTGGGAGCTTTAGATCCTGTGCCATGAGAACATGGACTGCATGGTCTGAGTTGAACGCTGGAATTCTATAGAGTGCAAAAGCTTGGAATGACACTATAAAAAATAATGTAATTAAGCCGATCGTAACGCAAGTTTTTAGCTTTGACTTGAACATAAAAGTTGATTAATTAGTTGATTAGTTAAATAATTTAGTCTGGCTTAATTACAATGCAAAAATTATTCATGAATGCTTGGAAATATCGATGCTTAAATTGTGTAAATCCTGATTTCCTAATGAGTGCCGACTGAAGACGTTTTCGATCGTAGTATCGTTTGTGGTCACGAATTTCCTGTTCATCAACAATTTTCAACCGATAAGAAAGAAATTCTAGTACAGGTTGTGCCCATATGGATGGAACTGTCAGTACTAGCTTTCCGGAGGGTTTGAGTATGCGATAAATTTCCTTGAGGATTTGTTCTTCATATTCAATATGTTCTAGGACCGCCAGCATTGTGACCACATCAAAGGACTCATCAGGAAAAGGGAGACGTTCTTCTAGATGAGCCTGAACTGTTTGCAAGATTGGTGTCGAGAATTCTGGTACTTTAAAGTCAATCCCTACGCCTTTTCGGATTTTAGGCTCGATCGCTTTTAGGAAAGTTGCTTTTGTTCCACATCCAATATCCAATACGATCGATTGCGGTGGAATTTCAGTAATAACTTGGCGTAGACGCATCCAACGTAGGATTGGTTCTAGAAATGGTTCTGACATGATTTTTGTTTGATATTTTGAGTATGAAATTGGGCAGGTTTAGACTACTTTTCGATCGAGGTAAGATCTTTGTTTTTGGTTAAGACTTTTAATGATTGAGTCTTGTTTTGAGGTCTGAGATTGTATTTTAAGATGCAAAAAATTGCCCTAAATCCATCTTTCCATCCAATCTTTTTTCCCTCTTTGTATGTTCTTCCGTAATAAGAAATCCCGACTTCGTAGATCTTGCATTCCATTCGAGAAATTTTTGCCGTAATTTCGGGTTCAAATCCAAACCGATTTTCCTCTATTTTTACGGCTTGGATAATTTCTCGTCGAAATGCTTTGTAGCATGTTTCCATATCTGTCAAATTGATGTTGGTCAGCATGTTAGAAAGAGTTGTTAAAAATCGATTGCCTACCATATGCCAATAGTAAACAACTCGATGAGCTTCTCCTCCAACAAAGCGAGAGCCGTAAACAACATCGGCTTTCCCATTTAAAATTGGCGCAATGACGATCGGAAATTCTTGTGGATCATATTCTAAATCTGCATCTTGTACAATAACAATATCGCCAGTTACAGCCCTAAATCCCTATCGTAATGCTGCACCTTTTCCTTGGTTGTGAGAGTGATAAATGATCCGATCGACTTGAAATTCTAGGGTGCGAAGTAGTTCACAGGTGCCATCGGTTGAACAATCATCAACGATGATAATTTCTAAAGGACGAATCCCGCATTTTTTTACCGATTTGATGACCGACTCAATAGTTGTGAGTTCATTGAAGCATGGAATAACAACCGAAAGTTTCACGGTAACTCACGTTTTTATTGGAAAGTTCGATAGCATCTTACCTTAGATTTGTCTGTACCGTCAAAACTTGCGGCGGGGTCGCATCTGCGGGATAAATTAAGTCTACTAATACGCGTCGTTTTTCCCCTGGCTTCATTTCAAGCACCATCAACGGCTCACCCCTTTGCCCACGTCGTTGAACTAAATGAAAATATTGTGTTTGCGATCGGCCCCTATCATCCACATATCGCACCCGCACTGTTCCACGAAAGAAAACATTCTTAGGTAATGGATCAAAGAATCGCAGCCCCTGTTGCGTATCATCTCGTTTTAACGGCGTTTCGATCGCAATCTGTACAGTTTTTAATTCATTACTTTTGTTCTCTAATGGCAATACTAAATTGTATTCAATTCCATAGTTCCCGTGCGCTTCGTAGGCTGTATCCAAATAGCGTCGTTCCATTTTGGCGGTTTGATTTTGCCCCGTTCCTAAGCCTCCGCGATGCAACAAACTAATACCATAGGAAATTGCGCTACCTATTTTGGGAATCGCCAAACTAGTCGAATTACGATCGCTCAAAATACCTTGCCACCGAGACCCGATCGCAACCCCGGCGACACGACCATAAATCAAACTCCCTTTCGTTTGGGCAATAGGGGTAGGCGTACGATCGCGAGGACTGGAAAGATTACTGGTTTGTAATAGCGATCGCCATTCTTCCAGCGTCGGTGCGCGCTCCTTGCCTTGTTCATCAGAGGGGGCGAACTTTCCCATACTGGCTAAATATACTGGACCACTACTACGCAATCGGAGTAATGCCGATCGGCCATTGATAGGTGGTGTGATCGGTCTCACTGGAATATCTTGATTTAATATCAAGGCATATCCATTGGGTTCTATTGTAATTTTTGCTGGAAATCCATTTTGCCGAAATCCCCGTAGCACTTCACTTCCCACCCGACTGCCCGGACCTGCATACACAGAACCTGTATTATTTTCAACAAACGACGGTAGATCCACAAAAGGCGCATCCGGCTGGCTTAGATGGCTGGATGCTTGCAGAATATCGATCGTTACAGAAGTATTACTAGGGTTATGGGCAATGATTCCCAAATACAGAGTTCGCAAATCTTCTGGTGTTCCCTTAGCAATATGATGGGCAAAAATATCAAACCGTCCCGTGAACGATCGGTCTAAATGCGCAGACTCAAACTGTTTGCTAATCTTTGGAAATGTGGATAACAAAATGCCCTCTTGAAGCACTAGTTCGGGACTATTACTGTTAAAAACAGGAACATCATCCAAGCCTCCCGGCAACGCCTGGTCTGTGGTCGAGCGAACGACACCAATTTAAGCCGCTATCGTTCTTTGTCAGAGCGGACAATGCGGCGAAATCTGAATGCAGGGATTGGATTTGAATCGGTGAATAGTCATGTGATAAAGACCCACGGAAGTGGAGATGGGGTCCAGCTTCTCGTGGTGGACGCAACATTTAATGAAAAAAGTGGTCGCTATAAGCCCAATCTAGATCGGTTCTATAATGGCAAGAGCGCTCAAGTAGAGAAGGGCTTGGAGTGGTCGGTGCTGGCTTGGGTCGATCTGCGACAGTATACGGCTTACGCACGATCGGCCCAGCAACCGGAAGTGGGCTATCAGAACAATTAAACCCAAATCACCAAAAGCTCCTAGAACACGTCTCTCTCAGAGCTTGATCAACCTGAAATTTGGGCTTTGCACCTGCAATCCCTGGGATAATTCTCCTGTGGGGGAGACTTTGAGGAGATCTGCCGATAGGGTTTCGAGGGAAGGGGCAGGAAAAGCCATGGAATCGATGCTCCTAAACGTCTTGAAACGGGGGTGGGTTATCTAACGATCGATCGCGCGGCGAGTGATAATTAGTTCTTTGCTCATAAAGATGATTCAAGATAACTGCTGAATGCGGGTTCAACGAAGTTTTCTGAGAATTTTGGTGGATTATGCGTTGCTAGTTCATCCCATGAGTATCATTAGCCTTTCCCAAAACCTATAAATTTACTGCCAGTTCTCGCGTATATTTTTGATGCTTTCTTTTCAGAGTCCCTCCGCCCTAAAATCTGCCTGAAATGACTACTTTCCCTGATTTTCTGCCCCAAGACGTGAACTTGCTTACGGATACGATGTCTATTGCATTTGCCCAAAGTATCGAGCGGATTGTGATTCCGTTGACAATAGGCAGCAGAAACTTCACGGTAGACACTGCCTTTGTTCGGTCGATTAAGGCTGAAAACAAGTCGGAACCGCCAATTTTGCTACTTCATGGATTTGATAGTTCGATGCTGGAATTTCGTCGGCTGTTGCCCAAGCTTGCGATCGATCGATCGGTGTTTGCCATAGATCTGCTGGGGTTTGGCTTTACCGATCGCACCCGCATCGATGTGATTACCCCCGAAATTATTAAGGCGCAAGTCTATGGATTTTGGCAGACTGTTATGGGCAGACAGCCGATGACGTTAGTTGGTGCATCTATGGGAGGGGCAGCGGCTCTAGATTTCGCATTGACCTACCCCGAACTCGTCAAACAACTGGTGCTGTTAGATAGTGCGGGGTTTGCGAAGGCTCCGGTGCTGGCAAAATATATGGTGCCGCCGTTGAGTGATTGGGCGACAAATTTTTTACGATCGCCAAACGTGCGTCGAGGGGTGAGCCTTAGAGCTTATGCAGACCCAGCTTTTGTTACGGCGGATGCGGAGTGCTGTGCGGCCTTGCATTTGCAGATGCCGAATTGGAGTGAGGGGCTGGCGATGTTCACGCGCAGTGGTGGCTATGGTTTTTTGAGCGATCGGATTTCTGAAATTTCTACGCCGACCCAAATCATCTGGGGCCGTCAAGATCGGATTCTCGGAACAAAAGATGCGGCGCGGTTTGAAAGAACGATTGTAAATTCGACGCTGTATTGGCTCGACGACTGCGGCCATGTGCCTCATCTGGAAAAGCCCGAAAAAACAGCCCGGATCATTTTAAAGAGTGATCCGGGCGAGTGATTGAGTCTAGGGTTCTTGAGTCTAGATTTATTTAGTTGAAGAGTCGCTTAAAAATACGGAATTCGGTTCTTGGGCTTGGGCTTCGATGTCCACATACCAACGAATCGATTCATAGGCATTCTCAATGGCAACTTGCTCTTGCGCGCCGTGGAGACGATCGGTGACGGAATGCCCGATTAACAAATACACCCCAACAATGCCCGCCGATGCCGCTGATATCAGCGTTCCCGCAATCATCAAAGAGAATTCTTGGCGCGTAATCGCTTCCTGCATAAAGTGCAAGGCTAGCCCAACGAGTGCAATTACAGAAAGAAACAGTAAGACAACCATAGGGTGAAGTTATGTAACAGATTTTTATTATAGCCTGCAATGTTTAGAAATATAAACCAGCAGTGATGCTAATACTACCCTTCTATTTGCGGGCTTAAAATCCCTTGAAATCCTTTTGGCATAACCGTTAGAGGGATTAATGGCGTACTTTTAGACCCCGATCGCTTAAGGATTTCTTTATATGAGAGACCGTTAACTCTCCGTAATGAAGTACCGAAGCCAGAAGTGCAGCCTCGGCCCCACCCTCTGTCAATGCGTCGTAAAGATGATCGCAGTTGCCCGCGCCTCCGGACGCAATCACGGGAACACAGACGGCATCGGAAATGGTCCGAGTTAGCGCCAAGTCATAGCCTGCCTTAGTTCCATCTGCATCCATACTAGTGACAAGCAGTTCACCCGCGCCTCTTGAGACCATTTCTTTGGCCCAGGCGATCGCATCAATGCCAGTATTTTCCCGTCCGCCCTTGACATACACATCCCACCCAGGATGGCCTTCATTAAGTCTGCGCTTTGCATCGATCGCGACCACAATGCATTGATCCCCAAACTGTCGAGCGGCTTGGTTGATAAAGTCTGGATCTTTTACAGCGGCAGAGTTGATGCTGACTTTATCGGCCCCAGCGCGTAGCAGTTTTTTAATGATGTCAGTATTGTTAACCCCGCCGCCGACGGTGAGGGGAATGAAGACCTGTTCGGCGGTGCGATAAATTACGTCAAAAATGACATCTCGGTCTTCGTGGGTGGCGGTGATGTCGAGAAAAACGAGTTCGTCGGCTCCAGCGCAGTTGTAGATTTGCGCCATTTCCACGGGGTCGCCAGCATCACGCAGCTCAATGAAGTTTACGCCTTTGACGACTCGTCCGGCTTTGACATCCAGGCAAGGAACAATCCGTTTGGCTAGCATGGTGCATTTGAGTAACAGTCTGGTGATTATAGCGAGTTTTGACAATGCAAAAAGCGTCGCCTTAATAAAGACAACGCCTCAAAAAATCACAGTCCTTTTAGTCTTACAGTTTCCCTTGTTCTCATAATCTCCCTTATTCTCATAGTCCTCCTTCACAAGGGGGATTTAGGGGGATCGTCCAATACCTAAATAATCCGTAAAATAAAGGGATAGCGGAATGGCTCATTAGGATTGGCTAGCGTTTTGATGATCGCGATAATAGACCAGCCGAAGTGCCACAGGAATCCAAATGCGACGATTGGGAAGAGTATCAGACCCATTAGACCAAAGGTGATGAATGATAGAAATCCATAAATTCCTAAAATCACCGTAGCCCAGAACCAAATATTTAAATGGAAGTTAATGGATTCTTTCGCATTGGCTTTGACAACTGGATCATCGGATAAAAACAGAATAGTGATCGGTCCTAAAATAGGAACGGCAGTTGCCCCAAACAATGTGCAACCGTGGCAAATCAACGAAAGTAAACTGCGTTTTCCAATATCGTAAGTTTCTTGCATAGTTGGTCTCCTTCGACTCATTGACAGCTGCTTTGCTATGCCATCATCCTACAAGATTCTTCAAAATAAGCTGTAGATGAGTTAACCGTACTTAATCAATGGTGATCCGTCGCAAGATCCTCAGGGAACGATTCCTTAATCTGTAGAGGTTCGGGTATTGATGGGTTTCTTCGATCGGGCGATTTCTCACCATAATAATTCTAAAAAATAAACTTGACATAATGCTAAAACAATAGACTCGACTAGAAATAGTAATACTTTGCTCTAAAACTGAAATATTAGGTAGTTACTATTTCGCCTGACGACGCTAGGGAGAAGAACTTTAATATCAAGTCGCAAATAGTGAATTCGCAAATTTATGGGATTGACTGGAGCGATCGCATTCACCCACTCTCTCTATCACTTTAAATTGTGCTAAGCACCATACGATAAATCTCATAGTACAAATCACGATTGAACTAATCGTTGCTTATGATGTACCGATTTTTGACCATTGAATTGAGATTTCCATAGCTTACGATTTATTGCTCAGCTAAAAAGTATGGGGTAGTACGGGAATTTTAATCATAAATGTTGTGCCTTTGCTGAGTTCGGAGTTTACTTCGATCGTTCCCCCATGTTTCTCTTCAATGATTTGCTGGGCGATGGCTAATCCCAATCCTGTCCCTTTTCCCACAGTTTTGGTTGTATAGAGATGGTCGAAAATCCGCGATCGTACTTCCTCCGACATCCCAGTACCGTTGTCAAAGATGGTAATCTGAACATAATCGCCACTGAGGGCGGTTTGGATTTTTATGCAATTGGGATTGGCTTCAAGTTCTGCGGCACTACGACCTTGGTTGGCCTCATCTATCGCATCTATGGCATTCGCGAGAATGTTCATAAAGACCTGATTGAGCTGACCTGGAAAACATTCCACCAGCGGAAGGGTGCCATAGTCCATCCAAACTTGGATTTCTGGACGATGTTCGTTGGCTTTGAGGCGGTGGCGGAGGATGAGAATAGTGCTGTCGATGCCTTCGTGGATATCGAATGCCTGTTTACGATCGGTGTCGGCGCGGGAGAAGGTGCTGAGACTGCGGCTGATGGAGACAATGCGATCGCTTCCATCTCGCATGGCTTTCACCAGTTTGGGCAAATCTTCCCGGAGGTAGTCTAAATCAATAGCTTCTAACTCGTCTTCGATTTCCGCACCGGGGTTTGGGAAATGCTTGCCGTAAAGATCAATCACGCCAAACAAATCCTTAATGGTCGCCTCCACTGCACTCACATTACCCACCACACAGCCAATAGGATTGTTGATTTCATGGGCCACGCCCGCTACTAAGTTTCCTAGAGCGGACATTTTTTCGCTTTGAATCACTTGCAGGTGGGAATGCTGAAGTTCTTCTAGGGCTTGGCTCAGGGCTTGGGTTCGATCGCGAATTTGCTGTTCCAGCGTCTGCGTCAGATAGCGCAGTTGGAGGTGGACACGGACACGGGCAATGGCTTCCTGCTGCTCAAAAGGTTTGACAATATAGTCCACGCCTCCGAGGGCCAAACCTTTGACTTTGCTATCGGTGTCAGACAATGCGGTCATGAAAATAATCGGAATATCCGATGTGGCCTTATCTGCTTTCACTCGTTTGCAAACTTCAAAGCCATCAAGTCCCGGCATCTGCACATCGAGCAGAATCAATTCCGGGGGATTCTGTACGACTTTGTTGAGGGCATCTTCGCCATCCACGGCAATGCGAACCTGCCAACCCTCGGTTCGTAATGCCTGGGAAATCACGGCCAAATTTGTGGGATTGTCATCCACCACTAGAATAAATCCGTTGTTCATGAGATTCGCTCCAAGTGCTGTTGAATTAATGCGGTGAGTTGTTTGGCTTGAAAAGTTTCAGCAAGTTCTGTGAGGATTCTGGCAAACCCCGCAGATTCGGGCTGGGACTGGGCGATGCCAGTTGCTTCTTCCTGAATCTGGAAGAAATCCCCAATTTCGACGAGTTCAGCTAATCGCCTTAGGGTTTCGATCGGTGGTGGAATCAATTCCAGCGGAGTTTTGTCCACTACCTGGGTTGCCGCATAGTTCCACACGATCGCCAATTGTCCCTGAATCTGTTCAAACAATTGATCGGCCTGCACAGGTTTGGGTAAAAATACATTTCCCCCTGCTTCAATACTTTTGTTTTCATCGAGATTAAAGACACTCGCCGAGGAAACAATCACAGGCAGAGTTTTATGAGCAGGAATTTGCCGTAGGTTCCGTAACATTTCAAAGCCATCCATCACGGGCATCGCTAGGTCGGTAATCACTAGATCGAGCTGAGCCGCTTCTATCTGAGCTGCTTCTATCTGTGCTAAACCTTCTTGACCATCCGATGCTTCAATGACGTCAAATCCCAGGGGGGCGAGTAAATTGATAATGACGGCACGGTTTTCCCAGCGATCGTCAACTACCAGAATGCGACGTTTTTTCCCGTTGTATCCGGTGATCGTTCCGCTATTGGTTGTGTGGGAGGCCCTAGCCCATTGCGCCGATTCCATGAGATTTGTTTCAAAGCTAAAAACGCTCCCCACGCTTAGGGTACTTTGAACGTCCAGTTTACTCCCCATTAGTTCGACAATCTTTTGACTAATGGACAATCCAAGTCCGGTGCCTTCGGATTGCTTTTTTGTACTGCCAACTTGTTCAAAGGGAAGAAAAATACTTTTAAGCTGGTCGGGTGTCATGCCAACGCCAGTATCTTGAATACTAAAACAAACAGAAAATTGGCCGGGGATTACTGTCGGTTTTGCCTCCACGTAAAAGGTCACGCTGCCTTTTTCTGTGAATTTAATGGCGTTGCCTAATAGGTTGAGCAACACCTGACGGAGACGTTTTTGATCGGCTCGGACCCCCATGGGTAAAGCCTCGGACTGATAGATAAAATCAATGCCCTTTTGGTCGGCCCGCACGCGGCAAATTTCCGCGACACCTTCAAGGAATGCGGGAAAGTGGAAGTCTCCGACCTGGAGTTCCATTTTGCGAGCTTCGATTTTGGATATATCTAGTACGTCGTTAATTAAGGTCAGCAGGTGGGAGCCGCACTGGTAGATAACCCCAATCCCTTTGCGGCCTTTCTCCGTTAAAGGCTCACTGCGTTGCAAAATCTGGGCATACCCTAAAATTCCATTTAAAGGTGTGCGCAATTCGTGACTCATATTGGCGAGGAATTCACTTTTCGCCTGGTTAGCATTGTCTGCCGTTTCTTTTGCTGCCTGCAATGCTACCGTGCGTTCTGAAACGCGATCTTCGAGGACTGTGAGAGACGTTTTGATTTGGGTTGCCATTTGGTTGAACGATCGCGCTAGTCCTCCTAATTCCCGAATGTTACTGATTTCAACGGGCCGATCGAGTTCTCCAGAGGCGATTGCTTCACTGGCCTGCTGAAGCTTAAAAATGGGCTGCGTAATCCACCGAGACGTATAGATTCCCAAGATACTAGCTAGCCCCAATGCACCCAAACAGAGCAAAATAGTCGTCCTTGTATTCGCCTCAATTTGCCCCATAAAGTCAGATTCAGGCACGGACACAATCATCAGCCAATTAATACCATCCTTATCCTTCCAAGGGGAAACTTGGACAAATTGACGTTTGCCATTGAGATGGAAGTCAAACTGTCGGGATGTCTGAATTTGATTGAAATTGTCAAATCGTGTATCAAGTTCGCGGGCAGTAGCTTGAATAAGCGGATTAGTACTCTCTGTTGCCCTCAATCGCTGAGGCTTATCATTCAATATCTTGAATGGCTTCTGGTCCGCAGAACTACCAATTAGTGACCCATTATTTTCAATAATAAATGTCTGCCCAGACTCACTAACTTTTAGATTACTTAGAAAATCACTCACTTGAGAGAGTCGCTGCTCAACGGCAACAACACCGATAATTTCATTTTGTTTATTGTAAATTGGACGATTAGATGCGATCGAAAGAGGAAACGGAGTCACATTCCAATTGTATACTCCTGTCCAGGTCGAATGAGGCTTTTTGAATCCATTGGCATACCAATATTCAGTTTTGAACTCATAAACTCCGAGGTCACTAATTAGCTTTTTTGTGATTTTCCCTTTCGCATCTGCTTCCCAGCTAAACAAGTTTTTATTCCCATATTTAGCTTGATTGACATGCTGCAAACTGATACGACGCATCGGAACGTCTTCATCGTTTGCATAACCTGCTGATGTATAGTCCCCATTTGTAGAGCCATACATGGCAAATCCAATGTTAAAGGTGCTGACCTGCTGCCAGAAATATTGTTCGAGTTGCTCTCTATTATTTGTATCCAGTAGCTTCATGTCGATCGCTTCTGCGTTGAGCTGCGTCAGTTGTTTTGAAGTATCCATATACGTATCCAAATGCAGATCAATCCGTTGACTGACTTCTTCACGCAGTTTCGAGGCCAATTCATTAACTGCCTTCTGCCCATTTCTAAGCGATAGATACCCAGTGAGTCCCACGGCTGCGAAAATTTGCAGCACAAAGGGTAGAATCAGGACTGTCCGTAGGGAAAGATGACGGCTGAGGTTGCGATCTACAATTTTTCTGAAGGAAGAATACATAGGCCGTCTGTATAGCTATGAATAATTTAATTATTTTAATAGGGTTCCCTAATTCAAGAAGTTACCCAACATTGCCTCTGGTTTTTGCAAGTGCTTTGCCACTGTTTTATGAAGTATGACTGCGTACCACCCTATGAAATAGTCAAGTAGAGTACATTTAGGGACGAGCCAAAAAATATCACCCCAGTCACGCTGGGATAATTGTAATATCCCATTTAGCCAGTTCTACCGAAGGTTTCCAGAAATATAATAAGGGTTCCAAGTCCTCGGTCGAGACCTTGACGCCCTTGGGATAAG
>JAPLHZ010000129.1 GCA_026389365.1 Cyanobacteriota bacterium | reverse complement strand
GAATACTCTCTTCTAGGTATCGAAACAGGAGAAGGAGATTTGGATTAAGGTTAAATTTAATTGCAGGGATTTACAATTATGAGCTTAGTTTATCTTTAGAACAGACGATTTCATGATACTTTCGCAGGAGGTCTATTGATACGGGTGATTGCCTACACACTCTGAAAGAGCATACCAGTTCAGTCTTATCGCTTGCGTTCAGTCCCGATGGGCACTGGTTAGCAAGCAGCGGCTATGAGCAAACCATTAAACTCTGGCATCCTGAGACGGGACAATGTCATCAGACCCTGCAAGCACATCTGAATCGAGTTTGGGCAATTGCATTCAGTCCTGATAGCCAATGTCTCGCAACGGGGGGCGACGATCGGACTGTCAAGCTATGGAATGTTGCGACCGGGCAGTGTATCAGAACATTTGAAGGACATACGAGCCAAGTTTTATCACTCCGGTTTGATGCGGATGGGATTCGCTTGATGAGCAGTAGTGCCGACAAAACAATCCGAGTTTGGAATACGACAACCGGAGACTGCACCGCGATTCTTAAGCAACACCAACACTGGGTATGGTCGCTCACCCAAGACTTGAATCAGAGGATTCTCCTAAGCAGTAGCCAGGATGACACGATCAAGGCTTGGAACCTTGAGACTGAAGCTTGCTTAAAAACACTTCGTTGTCTCCGTCCCTATGAAGGGACGATGATTACAGGGGCAACAGGTTTAACAGAAGTTCAGAGGGTGACGCTTCAGGCATTAGGCACGATTGAAGGGGTGTTGCTAACTGAATCAGGGGATGAATTTGTAAAACTGAATATTTAGAAGATTGAGTCAGCTTAAATGTTCAGTTTTGCAGCCCAAATTTTTCATACCTAATTTTCAGCAACGCACAAAATCCATAACAAAACTGCCCCAATCTCAATGTGGTTACTGATGCGTACAACTCCAATATTCCCTCTTCCGGAAAGATTGAATCAACCTGAGACGATCGGAGTACTCCCCCACCACTAAATTTCTACAACATCAAAATCACGATCGTAAATTCACTTTTATGCCGTAACTGTATCTTGGAGCGATCGCACAAACACACTAGAGGGAAAACCAGTCTCAACAACGTCTTCAATTGGCTCCAAACATCGGCCATCCCAAGAGAACTGTATTTTAAATCCAACCGCCATTGCCGATCGTTCCAAAATAGCATTCAACACCAACAATTCAGGCCAGGGTTGCACCGGATGAATATTAACTTCAACAACACCCAAACCGGGCGTAATTTCAAACCCGCAAATAAGATCTCCAACAGGTGGCCTAAACCCTTCTAGTCGCACAGGCATCATCGAAAATGCCGCCGTCAGCTCAATGCCATGAACCACTTTTAAAAACTGAAGCTCACAATCAATCGGCGGCAAAAACACATACAACGTCCCATTACGGACTTCCACCGTCAAACCAGAAATGCTCCCCAAAATCAACACCAACCGATCGGCAAATTCCTGCCCCGACTCAATAGACGTAATTCCCCGATCGTTTGCCACCAACAGCGGGTCACACCAAATCGGGACCCCATCCGCCCGCCAAAAATATCCAATAGTCCAAGAAGCATTCTCACTCCCCGCATTCAACCCACTCAACCCGCCGCCATCTAAGCCATAGTGCATCACGCCGCCTACGCCCACGACAGGTTCAGACAACCCATACCGATCGAGTTCAACCGGATTCCTGTAGTTATGAACCACCCGATGCAATAGACGCTCAAGACGACGACGATCTAGACCCAATCCAACATCCGCAATATCGACAGTCCAACATTGCTCAATTTTTGCCCGCTGAAATCGTTGTAAATCTTGCAAAACACACCCCTTTAGCCCACTGGCCTAAATAATCTAAATCCTAGAAACCTGTATCTCGCGAAATATTTAGCCCAACGAATGTCCACAACTCGAACAAAACCGATCGCCCACCTTCACACCCGTCCCACACTGACTACAAAATTTCACATTGCTAGAGGCCTTTCCCGGACTGTCTCGTGAAGGGCTTGCCGCACCATTACCCACAGAATTACCCTCACTCACACTACTACTCGCTTGGCTACTCGCCCCGCCCATACTCATCCCCATATTTCCCATCTGCATTTGCATAGGATTCATAGTCATCGGCTGCATTGGTTGCATTGGCTGCATTGAGAATGAGCTGCTTGCAACATTTGGCATCTGAGACAGCGGGGTTAATGGCATCACTTGATCGCCCACCTCTACCACGCCCGACTGCACTGACAGCCCCATCCCCTGCACCATCAGAGACCAGACTCCTCTCGCAGTTGTCAAGCGCACAACAGCCCCACCCCCCATCAAAAAGACCTGCGGCGGAATCTGCCAAGCACCCGTCATAACGCTGCTACCAGACTGCTGCTGTTGCCCCGATTGCTTCATCAACACCGTTGCATTCGTCATCTCACCTTGATTTTCAAGATACAACGTTTGGCCGCTTGGCAAATCACAGCTATAAATCACAAAAACGTTCCTTTAACTAAGCTAAATTTCGATCGACACATCAAACCGAGACAACACCAAAACCTCAACAGCAGAGCATCAACTTCCGTGGATCCATAAATCGGGTAGATTTCGGGTAGGTCGCTTCTTTATAGTTTCCACATGTTTGCAAAGTTTTCACTGAACTATGAATCATAACTTAACAAATTGCAATCAATTAGAGAGGTTTCATGATGTTTTGTAATCTTTACAGTCAAGAAGTTATCGATTAAAGACTTAATGTGCAAGCTCAAAAGACTCTACTGGACGAATTTTTTTGATCTAGTTTTCTCGATCGACCACAAACTCCATCGCCCTATTCTGCGATCCCCCAAACTTCACCTGCATTCCTGGAACAAGCTGCACTTCCTGATGATTTATTTTTTGCCAACCCGTAGCATCCAACACCCAAGTGCCATAGCGGGACAGGTCTTTAAGAAAATAAGTCACATCATTAGAACGGGTGAATCCACGGCAAAATATCTCAGCATGGCGACGAGACACCCCAGGATCATTTAGCACCACATCATTCTCATCGCTTATTCCCACACTCATTAAGCCGCCTCGCAAAATCCAGGTCTGCGTCTTATCGATCGATCGCAATCCCGCAACAGGAACTTGTTTAGCAAACTGCGTGGGATTCATGGGAATTTGGGTCAACCCCTCGGCTAATGGTTTAACCAATTCTCCATCAAACTCCGGATGCATATACAACACGGGAAGCGTCCAAGCTTGTTGATTGAATTTGAATAACGTCAACAGGTTTTGACGAGCGATCGCCACCGCATGATCAATCGTCAACCGTTCCGCCAACGCCTGAGCAAAGGTCTGAATAAAGGCCAACGCCTCATCATCAGTAATGGAATCCCGCATGGCCAACACCGCCGGAACCCCGTGATGCAAAAGCACTTCGGCCAGACTGCTCCGGGGAATCGTTTGCCCCGATCGTTGATCCGGCAGCGCACCCCAACAGGCATTAAACACCGCCAACTTCACACCCACCCGCGCCAACACCTGAGCTAATTCAGTGCCATTAATTGTGGCCGTCGGACTCAAAAATAACATTCCTCCATCGGGAGCCGGAACCCCGTGTCCCGCATAGAACATCACGTTATATCGACCAGAATTCAACTTCTGCAACAGCTCGGCAGGGGTGGGCTGGACTAAAGTATCCACAAAGCAGCCGGCGGTTGTAGCAAAATGACTAACATTTCCCAGCACCTGACGTAGGGCCAAGGCTTCTTGTTCAAGACGTAACCGTACAGTGCTAGTTTCGGGGGGAGCGGTTGTTATGGGTCCGTTGGCGATCGTTGCATCTTGCCCTAAGACCACCAACACATTCACCGTCTGCTCCGATCGCATGGTTGGCAATGCCCCAACATCACTAATCGTTCGACTAAACAACACCTGCTGTCCTAATGCGATCGCAGGCATTCCAGCTTGGGCTTGCATAATCTCCCAGGGAATCCCAATCAAATCTGGATCCCGCACATCCAACCGTACTCGTAACGGCTGATTTCGACCCATGGCAATGCCTTGGCTTTGATTTAATGCAGTTTGAATTGCACCACTAAACAACCATTGCCAAAGATGAA
Organism: Cyanobacteriota bacterium; assembly: GCA_026389365.1. GTDB lineage: Bacteria > Cyanobacteriota > Cyanobacteriia > Leptolyngbyales > Leptolyngbyaceae > JAAFJU01. Next base: position 9,134 of record JAPLHZ010000129.1, on the reverse strand, counting down.
TCCCTAAGGTTTGCATCAATCGAACACTATAGGGTAATGCACTTGCAGGAGTATCCGTTGACGATGCACGACGATCTTCTTGTGGCATAATCCCAGACAAGTAAGGCACCATGGGCACCGATCGCATCGCAAACATTTCTTGCCAAGCGCCCCAAACCTGAGCGATCGATTCTTCCCACAGAACATCTTGCAATAAATAGCCAGCCCGATAGGGCGCATTGATCACATGTACCGCAAAATGACTAGCCCCAGTAGAAACTCCAGTGGCTCGGAGACGATCGATCGCAAGATTTAGAGAAGGAATGGTCATGGAAACTCACATCGGGCAAACGCATACACATCTTCATAGTATTTCTAAATGTGAATACTTGTAAGCGTAAATAGTTCTGAATGCCAGTGTTTCACACAACAAATCAAAACCTCACTTAGACTTCTATCACTTAGACTTCAAAGCAGGGCAGGCCATCAGAGCAGTACGGGGCAGTTCTGATGGTACGGGAACAACCTGAGACAACAACATTGGCTCGGCATACCAGCCCTCAACACCAGGATTCACTTGCTTAGTTTCCCCGATCGTTGCCACACTACAAACTTGTAACTTAATCCACGTCTTTGTTCCTCGAACTTGCCGATCGACGACCCGCATTACCGCTCCCGGAGCTACTTCACCAACATTAACCTCAAAGGTTTCATTGGGCGTACCGAGAAGTGATGGCGGTTTAGGAACAAGGATCAAATTGGCCGGGATTTCTGAACTAGGTTGACCGACGGCAGACGAATTGGAGACTGAGCTAGAGATTGGGTTTGATGGTGGATTTGATACTGGTACAACTTGAAGAAGCTGATTAACGTTCAATCCATTTGGAAACGGTGGAACGATCGCAACAGGAGTCGGCAATTGTACTTGGCGATTGAGATTAGGACGATTGGGATTAAATAGTAATGCTAGAACTCCAGTAACAGTAACAATAGCCGCCAAAATAGAAAACAGAAAAATCCATTTCCCCTTAGAACCATTAGATCTTCGGTTTCCCTGCGATTGTTTAACCTTCCGACCTAATTCAACTAATTGAGTTGAAGAAGAAGAATTTAAAGGTGATTGATTTGAGTCACGATCGTCTTTACTCTTCGACTTTGAGCTAGACTTTGAACTCCAAATGGGTAGCAATGTAGACCGATTTAGAGAACGACTAGACAAGAGAGTTTCATGGGGAACGCGACAATACAATAATCCAACCGTCACATTGTCATGACCATTCTGAGCATTGGCAATTTCAATTAAATTTTGACAAGCATCTGCAAGTTGAACTCGACCCTCTAATACAGGAATTAATTCTTGCGCCCAACATTGCTCGATCCGATCGTAATCACTAAGTCCATCTGAACAAAGCAAATAAATACAATCTTCATCAATGAACGAAGTTTGAATTCTTGGATGTAACAGAGACGATGACACCATTCCCAATGCTTGAGTTAATGCCCCAGTTCCGTTACGTTGAAGCGCATCACGATATAGGGTATAACCCAATCTCACTTCCCGAGAAGCAATATCATCGTCAACCGTAAGTTGGTAGCAAGCTCTAGACGTGATTCGATAGGCTCGACTATCTCCTACATGAACCAGTTGCAATCGTTGACCTTCAACTCTGGCTAAAACAATGGTTGTTCCCATCCGTTGTCGATCGCTACGCCCCTCTTGGTCATTACGATCGGAAATTACGTCATTACTAATCTGAATTCCTTCCTGTAAAACTTCAGTTGTATCAACTTTTTGTACATATCCAACTGCTTTAGGGATTCGAGAATTTAATACTGACGTTAATGTTTCGATCGCCAAATTGGATGCAATATTGCCACCTTCATGACCACCAATTCCATCGCACACAACCAAAAGTGGTTTTTCTAGATCAACGGATTTCGAGCGAGCGAGCGTTACTTTTTGGGTAGATGTTGGATAACACGCATCTTCATTACGTTTTCGATTTGGGCCTTGATCCGTTTGAGTAACAATTTCAATATCCAGGGATCCAGAAGTATGGTGGATCATCTCTTGATCCAGCCATTCGCGTAATAGGTAACTTTGATCTTCCTCGGCCTCGTGGATCAATCGCTCATACATTTCTCTTAAACGACGCATTATCGTTAAGTCAGGTTTTAGGTCTGACTGATCGCTGTAATGAATTAGATGTTGCAGAAGGACGGGGAGAGTATTATCAATAGTCTTTTTTGAATTAAAACGAAGTTCTAAGATTTTAATTAATCCGCCATCAACTCGAACACAATATGGCTCAAACAGCGTCTGGGAAACCCCGAGAGTATTGAATTTATCCCAAAGTGTAGCAATTTGATAAATCCAATTTAAAATACGAACATTACTGGCCGCACCCCAACATTCCTGTAACATTGGCATCAGGGTTCCGGCTTTAGCTTCGATCGTTGCCTCATCCTGTGGCATTACTGAGATGTAGGGATAAATCGCCGTTTCTTCTAGGACGATGCAATCCTCTCCATCAATTTCTAGAACACAGTAAACTTTGGGGGTATGGGGAACGGCATCACTAAGTTTTAAGTAGGCTTCTAGAGAGAGGAAAATTTCAGGAGGCATTTCTGGTGAATTTTCCGGATAACAATCTAGTAGAGTACGTTCCTTTAAAACTGCGTATCGATTCGCTAAAACCATTCCTGGGACAAGCTGGGAGCGATCGTTTCCAGCTAGCCATAAATAGCGTTTTGGCAGAAAGGTATGACAGCTATCGCAAAAATCAGCCCTTCGATCGTTGGGCTGTTTACAAAATGGATTAGGACAATGAAGCTTAATATCTTCCATAGAGGTAGTGATGCACGAGACGGTTCGTTATATTTTATTCTTCTGTTAGAGGCAGAGAATTTTTATAGCCCTTAGATTCTTTCACAGAAGAGATTAGTGAAGATTTGGCTCCTAGGAGTAGAATTATATAATAAGTATGATTGCGCATCGGGTTCGGACGTACATGGCGGACAAGGATTCTCAGGCTCAATCTTCGCTTTCGGATCGCGAACTACAAGTTCTTGAACTCGTTGCTTCTGGTTTAACGAATCAGGATATTGCCGAAAAGCTTGACATTAGCAAACGGACTGTAGACAACCACATTAGCAATATTCTGACCAAAACGGAGACTGATAATCGGGTGGCTTTACTTCGATGGGCATTGCAATGGGGGAAAGTTTGTCTAGGAGGGGTTAATTGCTGCGTTTTGCCCTATCGACCAGTAGATTAGTCTTTACCTGTTTTTATTTAGATCTTAACAAGTGCGTAAAGCCAAGTGGGGAAAGTTGGGTTGGTGATGTACTATGACGATCGCTATGGCGGTTGGGAGCGAGTTTAGAGATGGCTGGAATTCAGGTGAGTCGGGGTACGCGGGATATTTTGCCGACTGAGGTGAGCTACTGGCAGTTCATCGAGGCAACGGCGCGAGATATTTTAGACCGTGCGGGGGCAAGTGAGATTCGGACTCCGATTTTTGAGCAGACGGAGTTGTTTTTACGGGGGATTGGTGAAGCGACGGATGTGGTCAGTAAGGAAATGTATTCCTTTAACGATCGCGGCGATCGGGGTTTGACGTTGCGACCCGAAGGTACGGCGGGCGTGGTGCGATCGTTTATTGAAAACAGTTTGTATGCTCAGGGGGATGTCCAGCGCTTGTGGTATGTCGGACCGATGTTTCGTTATGAACGGCCTCAATCGGGTCGGCAGCGGCAGTTTCATCAGTTGGGCCTAGAAGTTTTGGGGAGCGGTGATCCTAGGGCTGATGTGGAGGCGATCGCCATTGCGACGGATATTTTGAAGGCGATCGGACTCAAAGACTTAACGTTTGATCTCAACTCAATTGGCGATAAAGACGATCGGACTCAATTCCGTGAGGCTTTGATTGCCTATCTAACGCCTTACAAGAAAGATCTAGATCCGGATTCCCAAGATAGATTGACCCGAAATCCGCTACGTATTCTGGATTCTAAAAATAAAGATACGCAAAAAATTCTCCATGATGCTCCTAGTATTCTGGATCATTTGAGTGAGTCATCGAAGGCGAGATTCAATCGGGTACAGCAGCTCCTCGCAGATTTGAGTATTCCTTTCCAACTTAATTCCAAACTAGTGCGCGGTTTGGATTATTACAGCCACACAGTGTTTGAGATTCAGTCCCCCGATTTAGGGGCGCAGGCGACGGTTTGTGCGGGCGGGCGCTATGACGGCTTGGTGACAGAGTTGGGCGGGTCAGAAACGGCGGCGATCGGTTGGGCAATGGGGCTTGAGCGTTTGATAATTCTGGTGCAAAAGCTGGCGAATTCGGCGATGGCTTCGAGGGTTGATTTTTACGTAGTGTCTCGGGGCGCGGCGGCGGAAGGTCAGGCGTTGCGAATTGTGCAGCAGTTACGACAGGCTGGGTTTAAGGCGGAATTGGATCTTAGTGGGAGTGCCTTTGGGAAGCAGTTTAAACGGGCCGATCGATCGGCTGCTGCCGCTTGTTTGATTTTGGGTGATTCTGAGGCGGAAAAAGGTACGGCGCAGCTTAAGTGGTTGGCATCAGGTGAACAGGTAGAGTTGGTTCAGGCGGAATTGGCGAGTGAGTTTCAGGGCTGGCGCGATCGGCTTGAGGGGGCTAGCTAGTGAATCCGATCCCTTCGTTTTACTGGGGTTAAAATCCCAGACGGGAATCACGAAGGCGCTTGCGATCGGGTCTGAACCATGGGCGTGAGTCCAAGCTTTTTATAATGCACGTTGGTGAGACTTAGCCGACGCATTAATTCAGCATCCAGAGGTTCGGTTGTGCAAGTGAACCCCAAGGCTTCGTAAAAGCCGATCGCATTCGGTAAACAGGCCAAATAAATCGGGTAACGCGCTTTTTCAATCAATGTTTTGACGAGTGTCGTGCCAAGGCCGTTTCCTCGCCAGTGGGGCACCACAAACACATCGTAGAGTTCGCAAGTGCTGCTGCCCTCATAGAGCTTCGCGCAGGCAATTATGCTGCCGTTGCTCTCGATTACCCAGTAGTCCGACCAAGTGATTAAAGGGTTGAGCCAATTAATCAGCCACATCAATCCAAAAAAATCCCCAGAGGCATCACCGCCCCAAGCAATGCAAACGCCAATGCCTTCTGAGACAGCGCCACCACCAGCCATAATCCACTGATAAATCCGATCGCACCCCGTTTCCAATACCTGCCGTTGGGCCGTAATGTCCGTCCGAGCTGTTGAACTAGCGACGCGATCGCCCGATCGTCATAATGGTGTGCGTTTCGTAGACAAATGCCTTGCTGTAATTCCTTCACGAGCTTAGTCTCAAGCTTTCTTAATATCATGAACATTTTTGAAGCGATCGGTTGCTTTTGGAAAACCATTCGATCGCTCAGCTTATTATTGAAGACGATTTCTCTTCAGAATCTGTTAGGAATTATTGCGTATGTCATTAGTTACTGCTTACAACAACGACCCATTTGTCGGCCATCTTTCTACCCCCGTTAGCGATTCGGCGTTTACCCGTGCGCTGATTGGAAACCTCCCGGCTTACCGTAAAGGATTGTCTCCTTTGCTGCGTGGCTTGGAAGTGGGCATGGCCCATGGATATTTCCTGCTTGGTCCTTGGACGATGTTAGGTCCCTTGCGCAACACTACTATGGCCGCTATGGCTGGGTTAGTGAGCACGATTGCTCTAATTATGATTGCCACCATCTGTCTCTCGGCTTATGGCATGGTGACCTTCCACAGTGACGAATCGGGCAAAACCAATGAGCTTAAAAGCGCTCAGGGCTGGAGCAAGTTCTCCGGTGGTTTCTTTATTGGAGCAACGGGTGCGGCATTTTTTGCCTACCTGATCCTGACCAATCTACCGATTATTCAGGGCATGATGCAAGGTGGTTTGAGCTAGGGTGTCTCTGGCTTAAAACTGTGTTTGTTTTATTCTAAAAACCGATCGCGTCATGATGCGATCGGTTTTTAGTTTTTTATTCTCAGGATTCGTCCCCGTCTTCTTGTGCTGGGTTAGACTAACGAAATTCTTATGACTGAAGATTCATCATGGCTGGACAAAACAACTGGGAATTTCTATTGCAACAGGAAGGCGATCGTTCCTGGTTGCCGTTGGAATCGCCGGATGTCGAAATTTTGGAAGGACGTTACCGGGTCATGGCTAGAACTGTCGTGCCTGATACGTTGATGGACATTCGGATTACCCATGAGTCTACGGACGAGTTGCCAATTAAACGACGGACTCAAGTGCGATCGGGGAAAACCAATGCAACGGGGTTGTTGCTAGTGATTCCCTTTACCCAAATGCAGCCGGGAGTCTGGGAACTGGCGATCGGAGTGCCCAATGATGCAATCCGTAATGTGCAAGAGTATTCAGTCCAGTTGCACGTATTACCCAAGGAATCTGACGTAGCGGGCGAATGGGAACCCGACTGGTCTCAGCCCGAAGAGCCGAAATTACAGTCCGCACCAGCGTCAAAACCAGCCTCAAACGTTGCGGCCATAAGTCTTCTGACCGATCCAGTGTACCCGGCGCAGATTTTATCTCTGGAACAACTGAAGTATCAAGAGGCGGATTTGCTGGCGAGTTTGGCAACGCCTGATGAATCAGAGCAAGCCTTAACGACAGCCGAAGACGATCTTTTTGCGAGTTTAGATGACTTGATACCGGAATTGCCGCCTGTGTCGCCGGAATCTGTACAAGTCCTAGAACCGATCGCGACTCCAATTGCCTCGACTGCCGCAGAACCGATCCCCCAAGATCATCCTGTAGATCGCCAAACCATTACCCTTTCTCTTCAGCCGAATATCTACGAAATTCACGCGGAACAGACGATCGTTGTTGAAGGCATCGTTCAAGCCAATTGTTCTGGATCATTACCCGAATGTACCTTTGTGGTGCGAGTGCGAGATCCCCAGCAGGGAGACTTAGTGATGGAACGATCGACCCCATTTACCCTAATTACTTTGCCCTTTGACCTGCAACTCGCTTTGCTGCTTCCGGCTGCATTACCTGGTTCCTCCATGCTGATGGGCGAAGTATGTTTAATGGACGATCGCACAGGTGATACGTTAGCGATCGATCGGTTTACCTTGTTTCCGCCCTTAAGTGATCTGTTGGCGACAATACAAGACCTCATATCCCAGACCCGATCGCCCGTTGTAGACGAATTGCCCCATCCGCCCGCTGAAGCCTCTGGCCCTGAGTTTGACGATCAGTTTCTGGGTCTGGTCAATCAACCTGCTGCCACCGCCTCGTTTCAAGTTCAGCCGAAATCCCAGCTTCCCCCAAAACTTTACCAACCCGATCCAAATCGTGACGATCGGCCTTCCCTCTCGTTGCCCACATTCCTGATAGCTCCCACCCCTGAGGCTGATGTAGAGAACTTATTTGATGATTTTGCGGTCGATGACCTGATGGCCGATGAATTTCTGGATGAATTGTCCTTTGATGATCTCGCCCAGCCGGACAATGCACTTCTTACAAAGGTCCTAGCTGTTCCGTCAGAAGAAGATCTGTTGTCTGAAGTTCCAGCGTTGGCATTGTCCGAAACTGTAAATCAAAATGATGGATTCGATGGTTTTGACGACGGGCTAGAGGCAGCGTTTTTGGATAATGACCTAGCGCAAAATCTTGATTTAAGCCAGTCGGAATTTGCCTTTAACACCAGTGCGCCGTTGGACTTGGATGATCCAGACGATCTGCGGACCATCGACATTAATGCCCAACAAATTGCCGATCGATCGCCTGAAAATGAGCGTTTTGAATCGTTGAATTTGAGCGATCGGTTCATGGACCGCATGAGTGCCTTCGCCGAAGAGACCCAAACTGAGGCCATCAACGCCATTCCCCCGACCCCTCAAGCCTCCATCAACCCCTTTGCCTCCACCAGAGGAACCTCGTCTTCTGAGTCCGTGGTGATTATGGATGATGTGTTCAACCTTGCTCCGATGGCGTTGGATACAGGCGACAATCCGCTTTTGATTGGCGCAGATGAATTGGTGCCTACGCCAAGTTTAGAAATTGAGGCGGTGGATGAAGTGGTGGCGGGGCAGTTGCTGAAGGTGAAGGTGAAGCTGCCGATGATTCAGCCTAAACTCTATGTAAAACTTTGGATCAACGATCGGCAAACCCGCACTTTGCTAGATGGTCCGCGCTATTTGGTGGATTTTGTGCCCGATGCTCAGTATCGCTTGATGGAAGCGACCACTACATTCACCGTACCTTTGGGAAGTTTGGAGATTCAAATTGAGGCGATCGCCATTGAGACCTCGACAAAGCGAGAAGGCTATAAGGTCTCATCTGCGTTGGCGGTAGTGCCCCCAAATCTACCGGGGCTTGAAATAGATGATTTTAATTTTTAGATTTTTGGCGTTTATGTTTTGACGTTTAGATGTTCCACGGGTGTGGAAGTCGGACGCGTAAATTTCGGGTGTTGTCATGTCCTTCGATAATCTCTGTAAACTGCTTGCTAAAAAACATCCCAGAGCCTTTGCTAATTGGCTTTTGGGGCATATTCCTGATGAAATCACCATTCTCAAAACCGAACTGAGTATTGAACCGATTCGAGCCGATTCCGTTAGTTTTTTCAAAACAGAAGGCCATATTCTTCATATCGAATTCCAAACTCAATGGCCGATTATTCCACCGATGCCGTTCCGAATGTTGGATTACTGGGTTCGTCGGAGCATGTCTTGAAAATGGCGTCCTAATCCTAATCAGAGGCTGAAAGCCGCTTTATCATTAGCCTAACAAAACAGAGGTTCATTTTGGTCATCGCATTTCCTAATGTTCTTTCATAATTCTTTACCAATATCTTGCAGCGTTCCACCCAGGCATTCGACCGTTCCACTATCCAACGTGCAATCGCTGGGATAAATCCTGACTTTCCTTGTTCTTTAGACTTAATCGGAAATAGGGTTTTGCGAATTTACAGCCCTTGCCTAGCAAGGCTTTGAATCTCTAAAAAATAATTTCCGATAATGTTTTTTCTTTTCCTGTTTTGAATGCTTCTTTGAACGCTCAAATCTGATCTTTGTCATGATTTGAGGATACACTTTTTGGAGTTCTTGAACCAAATGATCAATCGGGTATCCATGGTCTAACAAAATTGTAATCTTTGGAATGT
>JAPLHZ010000013.1 GCA_026389365.1 Cyanobacteriota bacterium | reverse complement strand
AGAATACTCTCTTCTAGGTATCGAAACAGGAGAAGGAGATTTGGATTAAGGTTAAATTTAATTGCAGGGATTTACAATTATGAGCTTAGTTTATCTTTAGAACAGACGATTTCATGATACTTTCGCAGGAGGTCTAATATCTCTCATCATAGCAATTCAAGTCTAAAAAGGCGTATAAATCCCCCAGAAGTTTTGATCGCCCCCTTTGCCCCTCAGCCTGAACCATTGCGATCGATTTTGCAGGAGCCAACCACCTGCTCACCTCAAAACAAACGCCACTCCGATCGCCGCCCAGAGACCCCAAACGATCGCCCATCGGATCCGCACTAGGAAACCGCGATCGATCGGCTCCAGTGCTACCAGCAGCAAAAACTCACGCCCTTGCCCTGCGATCGCCCGTAGAACTCTAAAAATTAGCGATCGCCTTATTTTCCCAAAAGATTTCACGCGAGCCACCCAACCGATCGCCCCAAACTATTGATCAACGGCTGAAGACCTAGAGCCACCCGATCGCCATTATCCCCTATTTCCCAACAGGTCTAGTATCCAATTGTTGCAGCCGTTGTAGCTTGGATTTGTGTTGAGTATAGATTTATGTTGAATATAGTCAGAAAATTTACCTATTAATGGGCAAAGACAAAGTTCTTGTGCGGTTATCAGTGAGACAATTTTTCAAGGCGAACAATGAAATAATTTTGTAGTGAAAATTGTTCGAGACGAAATAGTAGACTTAATCGGAAATAGGGTTTTGCGAATTTACAGCCCTTTTCTAGCAAGGCTTTGAATCTCTAAAAAACAATTTCCGATAATATTTAATATTTTACAACAGTGTATGGCTGGGCACGGGTTAATATGAAATGGTTGATTAAATATATTTATGAAATCAAACTAGATAAAGTTATCCTGTGGTGCTACTTTATTTGGTATATCACGGTAGTTTATTTTTATTTTGATCCTTCGCCTAAAATATGGATTAATTAAACATTATCGGAAATTATTTTTTAGAGATTCAAAGCCTTGCTAGGCAAGGGCTGTAAATTCGCAAAACCCTATTTCCGATTAAGTCTATTCAATTGGTATAAGTGTTGTAATCGGAACAGGTCTAATATTAAGTGTTTCTTCTGAAAAAGTTCGCGTAAAAGATCATTGGCAGACCTTCAGGCTGTATCTCATGCCCTTTTGTGTGTCTAGCTTCTCTGCTTTGATTAAAGAACATGGCTTTGTTGTATTTATCTCACCCAAGATTACAGACACTCTAGTATCAGTGGTATCTTGTGTCGTGTTTCTATTAACTGTTTTTGTCGTCAAATCACTGATCAAATCAATGGCACCTCATCCGACCCAGCCAGAAGAATAACAGCACGCCCCTCCTGCAAAACCCGCTGCGACCAACCATCCGGCACCACCAAACTCTTCCCACCCGGCAACGCAGGAATATAATGCTTATTCATGAATTCAGGCAAAGACGGCGGATTATCACCTGAAAGCAACTCCCGATTCTTGCCCAAAATGATCAAGACTGGAATCTTCAGCTTGAGACTTTTTCTCTGTTTGTCTACTCTCTCGTCTCTTCTGATAAAAACCAACCTTTCCTAACGCCCGAATACAATCACGACCGGAGAGCGTCGGCAGCTTACTCACACGGACATTCCACAACCCAAACACCATCTTCGTCTCGATACAGAAAGACCTGTCTTGTCTGTTCAAGTTGCTGTAGTGCCATAGCCGATCGCTCCAAAAAACTATTAACTTATTTTAGCAAATTCCCTAACTCATTAATCCGATCGTTTCTCCTCCTAGCTCGACATCCGAAATAAACTGAATTCCGCTAAAAACAAAGCATAACCACTAGTCGGCATTTGGAAGAAAATAGGCGAGGCTACTGATGAGGATACGGCCTTATTTCATCACCAATTCACGGTATAATCGACATCAGTAAGCCAAACACTGTGCTTGCATCTCAATTTAGATTTAGCGCTGGAGTACTCGCACCATGGCCATGGCCGTTGGAATGATTGAAACCGTTGGCTATCCCGCCGTCTTAGCCGCTGCCGATGCCATGTTAAAAGCCGGACGCGTAGCTCTCGTAAACTACGAAAGTTGTGCCAGTGGCCGATACATGGTCTCCATTCGTGGGCCAGTCGCAGAAGTCCGATCGGCCATGGAAGCAGGCATCGAAATGGTCGCCAAACTCCCCGGCGACGCTGAAGTCGTGAGCCATGTGATTATCCCCAACCCACCGGATAACCTAGAAGCCGTGTTGCCCATTTGCTATGCCGCAACCGCTGAACCCTTTCGGATCTAACGATCGCAGATTGAGGTAAATTGAACGAAACCATTTTTTAGGAACGCACATGCCACAAGCAGTTGGATCACTCGAAACAAAAGGCTTCCCCCCCGTACTCGCAGCGGCAGATGCCATGGTCAAGGCGGCACGGGTGACGCTTGTGAGTTATGTGAAGGCCGGAAGTGCGCGCTTTACCATTAATATTCGCGGCGACGTTTCCGAAGTGAAGCGGGCCATGGAAGCAGGCATCGAAGCAGCTCAGAATACTCCCGGCGGCGTGCTAGAGACTTGGGTCATCATTGCGCGTCCCCATGAGAACGTGGAAGCCGTGATGGATATTGAATACACGGAATCAGTGGAAGTTTTTCGTGCAGCCGTGAATGGCTACAGCATGATTAACGGTCAGCGTCTCTAGATAGATTTTAGATAGGTATTAGAGACATATTTTAGGAGCGGCGGAATGACAAAGGCAGTTGGATCACTCGAAACTATTGGATTTCCGCCCGTATTGGCAGCATCGGATGCCATGGTGAAGGCTGCAAGGGTGACACTCGTTAGCTATGTGCGGGCGGGCAGTGCGCGCTATACCATCAATATTCGTGGTGATGTTTCCGACGTAAATATGGCCATGCAAGCCGGGGTTGAAGCCGCCCAAAATACGCCGGGTGGCCACTTAGTCACTTGGGTGGTCATTCCCCGTCCCCATGAGAATGTCGAAGCGGTGATGAGTATTCAATACAACGAAGCCGTCGAAGGGTTTCGGCGCAACGTAGAAGGATTTAGCGTATTACCGATCGCCCCAGCCGAGTAATCCTGGTTCAATCAAATTTTTATTTATCCTATTTGGGGCTTATCTCTGAATAGGATTATTTTTGCTAAGATCGTATAACAACTTTCATTTCTGGAGCTAGAAGCCTTATGACTAGCCTGTTTTTGAACTTAGAAATGGTAAATGCTTCACTACGGGTCTTGCCACTAGACTGACCTTTGCCATTACTGCTGCCCAGGATGAGTGATGCCGAATTTGATCAATTCTGTCGTCTCAATCGTGACTTGAGAATTGAGCGGAATTCGATCGGACAAATCATTCAAATCATTGTTATGTCGCCCACTTTTTCAGATACTGGAAATCGTAATGTCAAAGTTTCAGCTCAAGTCTTTAATTGGGCAGAGATTGATGGTACGGGAGAAGTGTTTGATTCCAGTACTGGATTTACGTTGCCAAATGGAGCAATGTGATCGCCTGATCCGTCTTGGATTCAGTTCAAGCGCTGGAATGCTTTATCTCCAGAAGAACAAGCTTCCTTTGCACCGATCGTACCTGATTTTGTAATTGAATTGCGCTCTTCTAGCGATACATTGAACAGTTTGCAAGAGAAGATGCAGGAATACATTGAATAGAACGTACAGTTAGGATTATTGATAGATCGAAAAAATTATAATGTATATGTTTATTGCCCCATTTTTGTATTTAATCTGTTGAAAAATCCGGAGGTAGTTAACTGTGAGCCAGAGTTATTAGGTTTTGAATTGAAAATGGCAAAAATCTGGTAGAAGATAAACTACTTAAAGTTCTTCGATTTCCTAATTACCAATTTTATAGTTGCTATTTGAATAGATTCATCATCTAGAGGAAGCTTCATAAATCGTTAATCGTCAGCAATTCTCATTATGGAACGAGTTTACTGGCTTTCAGCGATTTACAGATTTATAAACAATTGTTAAAGCCTCTTTGTATAAGGGTTTCAAAGACCTCATTTTCCATAATGAGAATTGCTGGTTAATCGTTGTATGTTTCCTACACGATCGATAATTGCGCTATACTAATTGAGAATACAAAGTTGAGATAGGGTCGTAGTGCCACCACTAGATGCTTTTTGTAGCATTTATATCCAGATTCAATTTTGTTGTACAGGCAACAGTTTTAAGTATGAAAGTACCGTACTTTTACTTAGGTATTGTTGATAGACGATCGTGCCATTCCCAGGTAAACGCACAATGACCTAGGTCACTCAAGTTCGCTAACTATCCAGTATGTTTGGTTACCAATAAAATTTATTTTTGTGGCAGTTTTAAAATAATCGCGTTACACCTGAGTAACTTATGGAAATCAGTCCAATGATTTTCATCTCTATCATCTTTCCTCTTCCCATTCTTGGAAATGTAAGAGATTGATTCAGGCGAAAACTATCTCTCATCCATCTCATTCTTTTTGAAGAGGTTTGAACTGTGAATGTTTTATCCATGCTGGCTCGGCTTCAAGCGACGCTCGATCGATCGGACTTAGTAGGCAAGATGTTGCTGATTCCCAGTCGCAGCTTAGAACTCTCACCGTTGACGGCTGTAAATTTAGTTGTAGGCTATTCGGGTTCCCTTAAAAGTCAGGCGGCGTTAGACCTGACCCTATGGATTGCCCATCAAACCAAAATTGCTACAAGTCAACAAGTGACCGTGCAAATGGTCTATGTTTCCGAAGAATTAGTGACTGTAAGTCCCGCCCCCTCATCTCGATCGTCAAGAGGCCGAACCTCCGTGCTAGCGATGCCCCAGCCTTCTATTCGCCAAGAAGTCTTGGAGAAATCTCGGCAGTTTGAACAAGCCGATCGGATTTTATGGCAGGCGCGGTGTCTGGCGGAAGAATGGCGTGGTGCCTTAAAGACCCATTTGCGATTTGGGCAAGTGGGAGAACAATTGATAGAAGTTGCTTGTCAAGAAGAGGCAAGTTTGTTGATTTTAGGCTGTGAGTCTGCTCACGTCCCTCTTGTGCGCCAACTGGCTAATCAAGGTAAGGCATTACCCTTTTCAGTCATCGGAATTCCGCCAATGGATGAGTTCTAATCGTCAAACCTTCGGCATTACAACGGTTAATAACTGGGGCGGCAAACTCGACAGGAGTTTGCTCTGAACATCTCGGCCTAACCGATCCTGTGCCGTCCGCAAGACTTGAACTAAGCTATCTATTGCAGCGATGGCTTGATCCGGCTGATTTTGCCATCCTTGCCATGCAATCAGGTGATGGGTGAAGGCTTTCTGGAGTGCGTTGTGATGGTCGCTCGTGATGTATTTGACACTAATGTGGAATGCAGTGGCGAGGTTGTAGTGGGTTGCAAAAGGGTCAAAACTGAAATTGACGGAACCGGATTCAATCAGGGCTTCGACCATAGTTAATGATGCCTGATAGCTCACAATGGTCAATTGGATAAGGTCACCGATTTGGTCCGCATGGGTCAAGCGATCGGTCGCGAGGTTCCAGTAGGCGGCGGCGAGGTTATTTTGGGTGGCGGCATACCCGAGGGGGAGGGCTTCGGGAGTGCGGTAAAACAATGCGATTTTATAGGCCGTAATGGCATGAATGAGCAAGTCTTGGGAGTTTTCAGAACTGTAGCGCGCTAACATTTCACATTGAGATAAATTCCAGAATGCGGTGCCGAGATTGTTTTGAATCATGGCATGGGGCATGGAATAGTGGTCAGCATCATAAAACTCAAGCGCATTTCTGTAATGGCCGATCGCTTTTTGAAGTATGGGAGCCGAGGGTTTTTGATACTGAGCCAAGGTCCAATAGGCGGTACCGAGATTATTTTCAGTATTGGCACGGCGCTGGCCATCTTGATATTCAGTTTGAACATTCAGAGACGACTCGTAGGCCGAAATAGAATGCAGGGTGGTTTCATACAAAGAAAAGATAAACATTGTCGAGCATATTAGCCCAAGCTCTGAGGGCATCCGGTACGGTACGGTAGCCTCCGCATCTGGCTAACGTAATGGCGAAGGAATTGAAGATGGCCCAGTTCACAGGT
>JAPLHZ010000185.1 GCA_026389365.1 Cyanobacteriota bacterium | reverse complement strand
CTTAACCGTATTGAAAACTGTTGGGCTTGGCTGAAATCTCGTATCCGTAAACTCCTAAGGGATTCACCTAATCTTCATGATGCTATAGACTCCGTTCTTGCTCTTGCTGCGTCCTAACTTCACTGGCTATAGCTATAAGACGACCCGTTGCGCCCAATCCCAATCGATTCCCGGTGCAACAGGACGATCGCCAAACAAGGACCAATAAGATTGCCGAATAATCTGTGCGCCTGGAGAATCGACGATCGCACCTCCAACCGCATTCACAGAAACGAGCTTGCTATTCGTTAGATGTACATTTCCAAACTGTTGTTCTTGTGACGAATCAGGCATACTCAAACCATCGATCGACAACTTGTACCCTAAACCCCAAGCCTAAACGCCAAAGAATGCCGTCGCCACACCAACCCAAGGTGCGATCGCCTTAAACACCTCTGCTCCCGTTTGCCACAAGCTTTTCCCCGCCTCCGTCGTCTCCTTCAGATTTTTCATCGTCTCCCCAACATTCTTCAGATTCTTCCCAATCAACTCCTTATCTGGAGACTCTTTCCCCGCTTCCCGTTTCGCCGCCTTGAGATAATCCTGAAGCTCTTCCTTCTGATCTGCCGTGAGACTTGAAGACTCGATCGCCCCGCGCAACTGCTCCAACAGCGCAATCACGTCATTCCCCGTCAGTCCTTGCTGTTGTGTTGCCATTGAACCCGACAGATCGGTGGTTGAATCTCGACCTACATTTTCCTGATTGAGCTTGCTATTGATTGCCGTGATATTTCCAGTCGAGATCGATTGTGTCGGTTGTTTCTTGCCAAAAAGTTTGTCTAGCATCATCAAGCTCCAATTTCTACGATTATTCTATCCCAGGAATCATCGATCGCCTTTCCCCATAACAAGAGCAACTCCATCTCGAACAAATAGCAGAATTTAGAGAACCTTCGCCAGATTAATCACAAACCCTGGAAGCACATCTGAACAATCCACTTCGATCGGGGTGGGGCGATCGACCATAGACTATTCCCTCTATTTTTAAATTACTGCAAAAATAAATCTATTTACCCCGAAAAAATTCTAAAGAGATAATTTTAGATAGACAGACCTTAAGATTTTTTCTTGAAGAAACCCAGATCCCAATACTAACTCTTGGAGACTGTAGCGGTTTCCATTACTCGACTGGCGCGGATCTGAGATTTGGCTGATGGCGCGGTTTAGGTACAGCATCAAGATGGACGTGCTTTCCATTAGAGGTAGGCTTTCATCGCTCGCCACTCTACTTTAATTTGGAACTGCTGGTAACCTTACGATAGCTGAATTTCTGAGCCATGTTATTATTGTGATATGTGTAGTTGTGTCAACATCCTTGTGATGACTGTACGTTCGTGTTATTAGCTTGACTCGGACAAATTGCAGCAGTAACTAGTGTAGTCTTGGCCCATAAGTCGTGAATGTTTTCGGGAACTCTGTAACTTAGTTTCAATTCTTGATTCATGAGAGGACTTACTTCTTTAATCTCGTTTAAATAATTAAATTATGGGAAAACTCTTCCCTGCCTGTCCTTCAATTACATGAAAGAAACCATGACATTGCTGACTCAATCTGACCATCCGATACAAGCAACTGCCCAGCCTTCTGAATCAGATGCCAACTATGAAGCTCCATCTCTCGTAGCCAATAATCCTGAACCAGAGACTCCGGCTGTCCGATGGGAGGTCGTGGCCAGTACCGTTTTGCTGCATTTAGCACCGTTACTAGCTCTGAACCCTGCTTGGTTCAACTGGAATGCGATCGGGGTAGCTGTCTTTTTGTATTGGATCACCATTGGCTTGGGGATTTCCATGGGATTCCATCGGATGGCGGCCCATCGCAGCTTCACGGTGCCAAAGCCTATTGAATATTTTTTGGTCATGTGCGGCACTTTGGCAGGTCAAGGGTCCGTGTTGGGCTGGGTTGGTTATCACCGGATGCACCATCTCTATACCGATGAATCTAAAGATCCCCATGACTCTAATCGTGGTTTCTGGTGGAGTCATTTGAGCTGGTTTATGCATGATGTGCCCGACGAAGCTGAGCGATTGCGCCTGACTAAAGATGTGGCAGGCGATCGGTTTTATCAGTTTTGCCACAGATACCACACGCTGTTACAAGTTGCGCTGGGCGTTGTTTTATACGCTTGGGGTGGAATGCCGTTTGTGGTCTGGGGCGTTTTTGTGCGGTTGATTGTTGGGTTCCACAGTACCTTCTGCGTCAACAGCGTTTGCCATATGTTTGGCTACCGATCGCACAACACCAAAGACACCTCCACGAACAATTGGTGGGTGGCGTTGCTGACGTTTGGCGAAGGCTGGCACAACAATCACCATGCAGTCCAGTCCTCGGCGCGGTTTGGTTGGAACTGGTGGGAATTGGATATGGTTTGGATGACGATTAGCTTGCTAGAAAAGCTCGGACTGGCGACCAAAGTCAAGACGAGACGTATCTAGAAAGTTGTGAGTGATTCCTGGATTCTTGAATTTGATGATGTGGTTTACGGCTATGTGTGTAGTCGTAGACCCGCCACTCAAAATCTCAGCCTAAAAATTCCGGCTGGAAAAAGATGCGGGTTGATTGGTCAAAACGGCTGTGGTAAAACAACATTTTTTCTGTTGGCCAATGGTTTATATCAGCCAAGTCACGGCACTATTCGTTTCAAGGGTTCGCCCATCCGCTACGATCGCAACTCGCTCACTGCACTACGACAACAGATAGGTTTGGTGTTTCAAAATCCAGAACATCAATTGGTGGCATCAACCGTTGAAGAAGATATTTCCTACGGGTTATGCAATTTAGGCGTACCTGAATCTGAAATTGCTCAGCGGGTTCAAGCAATTAGTTCAGAATTTAATTTAGTTGAGCTGGCCCATCAGCCGATTCATAACCTAAGTCTGGGACAAAAAAAACGGGTTTCGATCGCCGATGTGATGGTCTTAAAGCCGAGTTTGTTGCTGCTCGATGAACCGACGGCTTATCTAGATCCTCGTCATGCTCGTCAACTAGTTCACCAACTGGAACAGATCCACCAAGGCGGGACGACCATAGTTCTGGCGAGTCATGATTTGGATTTTGTATACCAGTGGGCGGATTGGATTTTTGTTATGGATCAAGGTCGGCTTGTTTTAGAAGGCAAGCCCCAAGACATTTTTGAACATCGAGAACTTTTAGAGCAGTTGCAGCTTGGGGTTCCATTAGCGATCGAATTGATGGAGCAGATCAAAACTAAAATGCGTGAGAACTATGGTGAAATGATCCCAGATTTTGAGCAATTGCAGAACGAGGTATTGAACGATCGGCGATCGAGCTTTCTTTGATTAAGAGTTCTGAAAAATAGCCCTACTTTTTGAGCGACTGTGTTTCGATCGCAAGTTTAGCGCCCGGAACCCGTCGTACCGCATCCATCACTCCAACCACCTTGCCGTGCGTCACCGCTTCATCCGCTCGAATGAGTACCGTTTTTTGGGAATTGTTCGTCAGTTGTTCTTGAATACTGCTACGTAATTGTGCAAGATCAATGGTCTTTTTATTCAGGGCGAGATTTCCCTTGCCATCGATCGTTACTACCACGGGAGTCTCTTGATTGACGGCTTTACTCGTCTGCGCGCCCGGTAAATTCACAGGCAATCCTTCCGATCGGGTTAAGGACAAGGTTGACATGATAAAAAACGTCAACAGCGCAAACACCACATCGATCATTGGCACAATATTAATCTGAAATGGCTGATCTGGCTCTTCGGGTAGACGCATAGTAAACCTTACAACTATCAGTAGTCTATATTACCGGACGATTTCCATACTCTAAGATTTGATCTCACGTCTCATTTAAATAGCATTATGGAACCTTACGATTAAGAGCTGCAATGGTCCAAGCTGCTGCAATTCCTCCCAATAATCCAAACAAGTGGCCTTCCCACGAAATGCCGACTCGAACAGGCAAAATTCCCCAGATCATTCCGCCAAATAGGGCCAAAACTAATAAAGAAATTGCGATCGAACCCAAACTTCGCTCAAAATAAGCCCGCGCTACCAGAAATCCAAAATAGCCAAAAACTACACCACTCGCGCCAATATGAATCGTTGCTGCCCCGCCAAATAGCCACGTTCCCAGGCCACTCGCGATCGCCGTTAAAACGGTCACCGCAATCCATTCGCTGCGATCTCTGGCCATAATCAACCAACTCAAAATAACTAGGGGAAAGGTATTACTAATTAAATGTCGCCAACTACCGTGCAGAAATGGCGCAAATATAATGCCCTGTAAGCCCAAAATATTTCGAGGTCGAATGCCCAAATTGTTTAATGCGTCATTCATCAAGCTATTTGCCAATTCGATCGCCCATAATAAAACCACGATACAAACGAGGAGATTTCCCTGCGCTTTAAGTTCTTGAAAGAGTCCGCTTGCTTCTTGTTTGGCTGAGCCGAGTTGGGGCGAGGAGTTACGTGACGACATGATGAGATTCCGAGTATATTCTAGTACGACTTTTGATATTGCTAATGTAGCTTATTGTTTTAAAATCATGGCTTGAAAATCATGGCTCAGAACCCTTCCCTATTACACCCTCCATCATTTGCCATGGGACTTGCCATCTGGGGTTATAAAAATTGGGTGGGGACATTCTTCCCTGAAAAAACGCCCGCCCAGAATTTTTTAAAATGCTATGGCGATCGCTTTTCTATTGTAGAAGGCAATACGACTTTTTACTCTATCCCCTCGCCGGAAACAGTTAAACGCTGGAAAACAGAAACTCAGCCGGGATTTAAATTTTTTCCGAAACTTCCTAAGTCTGTTACTCACAATGGTCGCTTGATGCCCTATTTACCCCAGGCCTTTCAGTTTCTTGAATTGATGCAGGGATTGGACGATCGATTGGGGGGATTATTTTTGCAATTGCCCCCGAGTTATAGTGCAGCTCACTTTACAGATTTAGAACTATTTTTATCGACTTGGAGATCGGCGACTCAAGTAACATTATTTGTCGAAGTGCGTCATCTCACTTGGTTTGAAACTCCTGATCGCGATCGGTTAAACCAACTGTTGAGAACCCATCACATCGATCGTGTTCTGCTCGACACCCGCCCCATCTACAACGCAAACGACAATGCTCAACAATACTCAGTGAACAAAAAGCCCAATGTCCCCTTGCAACCGATCGTCACA
This sequence comes from Cyanobacteriota bacterium, assembly GCA_026389365.1. Lineage (GTDB taxonomy): Bacteria > Cyanobacteriota > Cyanobacteriia > Leptolyngbyales > Leptolyngbyaceae > JAAFJU01. The sequence goes on along the minus strand of JAPLHZ010000185.1, from coordinate 5,109 downwards.
GCGGGAACAGCATTTGTGAGATACATCAGCCATCCGATCCGCAATTGTAATACCGAATATTTAATGGAATGGGTGGAACAGGTTGAGACTTGGTTGAATCAAGGGAAAACAGTCTATTTTTTTGTGCATTGTCCATTGGAGGAGAACTCTCCGCAAAATGCTCAATATTTTCAAGACTTGCTCGAACGCTCGGGCCTCAACGTTCCGCCATTACCTTGGAATCGTCTACCCCATCCGCAAGTGGAGCAGTTAGGGCTTTTTCCTTCATAATCTTTGCTTGTTGAGGCATTCTATGAATCTCTCTCATTGCTTAGATCATTCACCATCTACAAGACTTAGTATCTACGGTTTAACTGGGTTCAGATTTGTCTAATAGTGTCTCAATGAATTTGTAAAGTTCACCTTCGGGATAGTTCTGTAATTGTAGATCTTTGAGTTCAATTAAACCTTGGGCAAGTTCGATCGATCGGCTTTTGTAGCTGTTGTGGGCCGCGAGAAGATCTGTGAAAATCTCTTGTTCAACATGTTGTCGGCTGGCGGTTTCACCCAGCGGCGTTTCAAAGGCAAGGGTGTCTACGTTGTAGCGTAGTAAAAAAATAAGGGCGTTAGTTTGAGCTTGCAGTTCTTGTTGGAGAGTTTTGGTGTCGAGATCCAGTCGATCGAATCCTACGCTGCCTTCAATTCGGAGTTCGACGATCGGTTGGACTTCGGGGTTGATTCTTTTACTCTTGAGCGCGCCTTCAACCAGATCAGTAATTTTTCGCGTTACTTCTTCTAGGCTTTCATTGCCCGTGGTTTTGCATTGAAGTCGGACGATCGGGCGCTGTTGATAATCCGTTTTTAGTTCAGCTTTGATAATAATTTCGTCATTAATTTGGTTGATTTCTACTAAAAATGCTCCACGATCGAAGTCGGCTTCTTGAGTACTATTGGCTTCCAGAGAACCGGGATTGAAGACCCAGCCTTCTTCTTGGTAGCTTTTATGAATGTGGCCTAGCGCCAGATAATCAACGCCTGCTTTCTTCAATGGCAGCAGTTCAATATACCGCAGTGCGCCTTGGTAGCGTGCGATTTGGCCTTCGAGTCCATGGTGAAAAAGCATCACGGTAGGACCATCAAATTTAGGTACTTTATCGATCGCCATCACCAATATTTCAATCATTTTTGGTGCGGATGAACCATACCATTGCGAACCCATGACCCGCACGCCACAAGGTAAATCAATGTAGCCGCCTACCAGATCTTCTGCGTCCCAGGGGTGATACACAATTTTGCCATCGATCGCTTCCGGTTCAAGCAAAATCACCAATCCGTCATCGGAGAGATATTTCAGCCAGTTGGTAGTGGTGCCGAAGGGGCGATTGTCGTGATTGCCTTCGATCGCAATGGTTGTGATGCCCGCATCTTTGAGCATTGAAAAGCAATCTTTGGCTTGATTGAGAATAGCGGGTTGGATAGTACGATGCTCGAACAAATCCCCGGCAATCACCACAAAATCCACCTGGGCCTCAATCGCATGTTTTTTCAATACATCTTTGAGAGCGAGGTAAAAGTCTTTTGTTCGCTCTTTGTTGTCGTAATGATCGAAGCCGAGGTGAATGTCGGCAATATGCAAAAATCGGGCCATGGTGGATAGGATCGGGTTAATACCTTTGAACTATATCCTGATTATTGGGTTGTTGATTCTAAGTTGTATATTCAGCATTGATTTTCACGTAGTCGTAACTCAGGTCGCAGCCCCAAGCCGTGCCCTTTCCAGGGCCGCTGCCGACGGACAATGCAATGATCACTGGATAATTTACAGATTGACCTGAGATTTGGTCTTCGCGTCCGGGGACAGGACTATTGCAATCGGCTGTTTCTGGGTTTGAGATTGTGCTGATGGCCGATCGTTCGACTAGATAAGCATTTGCGCCTGTTCGATCGAATTCTAACGGCTGCCCATCTTTGAGCAATTGATATTCTCCCAGCCGAATTTCCAATTGATCCTGATCAAAGGGCACCCCAGCCCGTCCGGCGGCTCCAGCAATGCGGCCCCAATTTGGATCACGGCCATAGATTGCGGCTTTGGTGAGAGACGATCCCGCTACGGTTTTGGCGATTTGTCGAGCGGCGATATCGTTGAGCGCTCCCGTGACTTGGACTTCGATTAAACATGTTGCGCCTTCCCCGTCCCGTGCGATCGATTTGGCCAGATAGCGACAAACCTCGGTCAACATGGCTTCGAGCCGTTCTCCGTCTGCATTCATCGCGGTGATGACGGGCGTGCGGGACTGACCATTGGCCAACGCAATCAACGAATCATTGGTGCTGGTGTCGCCATCTACGGTGATTTGGTTAAAGCTTTTGTTGGCGGCGCGGGTGAGCATGTCTTGCCAGAGATGGGGCGAGACGGCAGCGTCACAGGTCACAAAGGACAGCATCGTAGCCATATTTGGATGGATCATGCCAGATCCCTTAGCAATGCCGCCGATGCGCACAGGCCGATCGCCGATTTTCATTTCCAAGGCGATCGTTTTGGTGACCAGATCGGTGGTAACGATCGATCGGGCTGCGTCCTCAGAACCCGTCTCACTCAATGCCGCAACCGCTTTAGGAATGCCGGATCTCAGCGCGTCCATGCGAATCCGTTGGCCAATTACACCCGTCGAGGCTTGCAGGATTAGTTCGGGGGAAATGTTGAGTGCTTTTGCTAGAATCTCGGCGCTTTCAACAGCATCAGCCCAGCCCTGTTTTCCGGTGCTGGCATTGGCTTGCCCCGCATTACACAAAATTGCACGAGCATAGGGTTTGGCCTTTAAATTTTGGCGACAAATATTGACGCAGGCGGCATGAACATGGCTAGTGGTAAAGACTCCGGCGGCGATCGCGTCTACATCGGACAAAATTAGCGCTAAATCCGGTAACCCCGAGGGCTTGAGTCCGGCGGTGATGCCAGCGGCCCGAAATCCTTTTGGAGCCGTCACGCCCCCCGCAACAATCTGCCAGTCTGCCATGCTAATTTCCCTCTCAACAGCTAGAGCTACGGCATTCCGTATTGCCCCGAAGCGCCATTATATCAAGCGATTGCCGCGATTCTAGAATGGGAAGGAGAAGAAGTTTAAATAATAAAATCGTAAGGGATAGATTTTAGACAATAAATTTTAAGCAATAAAAAGGGGGTCGCCTTCGCAACTCCCCCTATCATCAGGGTGCATCTACTAATCACAGTATGCCATGTTTGTGGTGAGGGGTCACACCCCTCAGTTGAAATTCAGTAAAACTTCATCGAAAATAGATATTGGTTACAGTGTCAGGGATTGAACATCAGTCTCTATTAGCTTTGCAAGATCTTTCAGGAAGCTCGCGGCATCAGCTCCATAAATAATCCGGTGATCGCAGGTGATGTTGACAGTCATTTGTTGACGAACACCCATCATGCCGTCAGCCGTCGCGACTACGGTTGGACGTGTGGCACCGATCGCAATAATCGAGCCTTGACCGGGCGGCAGAATGGCGTCAAAACTATCAACCCCAAACATTCCCAGGTTTGAAATAGTGAAGGTTCCGCTGTTATATTCGTCCGGCGCGAGTTGTTTGGTGCGGGCACGATCGACCAAATCTTTCCAGCTTCTCGACAGGCTGTAGAGGTCTTGTTGATCCGCTTTTTTCAGTACAGGTGTGATTAATCCACCGTCGGGCATGGCGACCGCAACCGCGATATTAATGTCACCGTTGTAGTGAATCCCGTTTTCGACGTAGCTGGCGTAGAGCAATGGATGCTTCTGGAGCGTCATGGCGATCGCTTTGGCCAACAGCGTGCTCATAGTGACACCCTTAGGCTTGACTTGGCGGTAAAGCTTGTCGAGGGCTTCGGTTGTGATGGTGTAGCTGACTCGGAAGACTGGGACATCTAAGCTGACCATCATGTTTTTGACCACGGCGGTCTGCATGGTGTTCATCTTGATGACTTGGCCAGGAGTCGGGGGTGCGGCAGGGGCTTTGGCTGCGCTGACGGATGCTTTGGCGGCAGGAGGTGCAACGGGGGGGGCTAGTGGTGCAACGGCGGTGGCCATGGCAACAGGGGCTTTGGCTTTCCCGGCGGCGGCTTCTACGTCTTCAGCCACAATCCGACCGTGGGGACCGCTGCCGACTAAGCTTTCTAGGCTAATGCCGAAGTCTTTTGCGAGTTTTTTGGCTCTGGGTGATGCGACCAATCGGCCAGAGGGTGCGGCAACAGCGGGCTGTGAGGTAGACGTAACTGTTGTGTCGAATGATGGTGGCGCGACGGCAGCAGGTGCGGCAGCAGCTTCACCCTTAGAGAGTGAAATGGCTTTTTGTTTCGCTTCTTCGACTTCGGCTTCAGTTTCAGCCAACAGTCCGAGGGCCGATCCCACATCAGCGGTTTCTCCAGCCGGGACAACGATCGCGGCTAAGATGCCTTCGTTGAATGATTCCACATCCATGTCTGCTTTATCAGACTCGACGATTAGGACGGTTTCACCCTTTTCGATTTTGTCGCCAGGAGATTTGAGCCAAGAGGTGATTTTCCCCTCGGTCATGGTGGAACTAAGAGCAGGCATGAAAATTTCGTGAATCATCGCAGTGACATCCGAACTAACCAGGGTTTCGCAGTTTATCATTCTATCGGAAGAGGGGAGCGGTTTTTCGGGCGGATATCTTTTTTAGGGTGAATTTTTAGCGCTAGCAATTTCAAATTCAAACATCTCAGAGCCTTAAACCTTAATTTTTTGTTCCGTGTTTATCACGTTGCAATTAATACTAGCGAGGTTCCAGTACGATCATTGCCCAGTGGTGTGAATATCAACCCAGACGATCGACCGGAACTATGCCGATAGACTGAAGCTCACATAAGTCTTAGAAACGTTGTGCCAATCCAGCAATTTGCTTTGGACTTTTTGCAAGTTCAGTTGCATCTCCATTGCGCCAGTAGACTTCATCTTCGACATATGATAGTTCCAGGGTCATTTCCAGGGCTATTTCATTCTCGTCTAGGCACTGATATGCTAGTCAACTAATCTCGCCTAAACTTGAGGGTTTCATGTCCGAACTCGCCATTGTCGAAGCCTTCTCAGCTTTGACTGATACAAGGCGTAGTGCGGGAAAACG
>JAPLHZ010000216.1 GCA_026389365.1 Cyanobacteriota bacterium | reverse complement strand
GGACATCCGGTAAATCGAGTGGAATGTGAATCTGATTCTCCATGAGGCCCCTCGCTTGCTGGCTAACATCTTGATTTTACAGCCAATCGATGAACGCTATATCTGGATACCGACCACGGCAATTCTAGGAGAACCGAAATTCTTACAGTCTTTGATAATTACTTTTAGGTGTAAGAATAGAAACAGGTCTAACGGTTGTTCTTGTTGTGAGTTGTCTATTTTAAACAAAACGGGTCATTTGAACCCGATAACGGTCTTTTTTCGTAATCACCACTTCCCCCACTTCGACCCGTCCTTTGCCTCGAATTGCAATCAGGTCGCCGCTTTTGATGGCATGACTAGAGGATGAAATTTCGCGCCAGTTGACTCGGACATCGCCGCTTGTGATCATATCGACCATTTTGCCGCGAGACATGCCAAATCCAGCAGAGGCGATCGCATCGAGTCGCATGGAGGCTTCGGTGCTGGTCAATTCTTTTTTCTTGGGTTCCCGAACTTTAAGCTCATTGAGGGGAATGCGGCGGGTTTTGACGGGTACCGATCGCACTTGATTGAAATTCAATTCTAAAAATTCGACTAGCTCAGGGACCACGATCGCCTGTGCCCCACGTTCGCCCAGAACCAACACATCGCCCACTTTATCGCGGACTAATCCAGTTCCGAGGAGCGCGCCTAAAAAATCTCGATGGGTGGCCGAGTCAAATAAGAAATTTCCGGCAATGTCTAACGCCACAAGTTCGACTTCCGATTCCTCGAATGGGACTTCCCTACGGGCTATTGCAATGCGTTTACGTTCGGCTTGGGGATAGCCACCAAAGGCGATCAGTTGTATGTCATTTAACCGTGAAAAAACACGGAGCGCTTCGGCCCATTCTGGCGGTGACATGAAGTCGGTGCAGACCACTTCCCAAGTTTTGATGGCGAGTTCAGCCCGATCGATTACTTGGGCCATGGTTTCCCGATATTCAACGCCTTTCAGCAAGTCTTCACGCGGCAGCATTGGATTTCGGCCTTTTATAGAAAGTAGCGTACTTGAACATCTTATGATGGGATGAAACTTTTGAATTCCCTATGACCACGAATTACACCGTTAACTACACGACAAATTATCTGGTGGCTGCCATTGCCGATCGGATGATGGCCGAGGAAGCCTTGGTTTCGTTGCGCCGCGAAGACATTCCCGATCGGACGACGGTGATTTTGGGAAAAGGCTTCAAGACGTTAGAAGAGTACAGCCTGCCGGATCCAGTTGAGAGCACCTGGAAACGCTTACGTTGGACCGCAACATGGTTGGCTCCGTTTGGGTTTCTGGGGGGAATGGGATTTAATGTTGTGACGGGATTAAATACGTTTCCCTGGGCGGGCGATGGGGGGAATATCCTCATTGGTGGGGTGTTGGGGGCGATCGGTGGAACGATGGGCAGTATTTTAGCCAGTGATGGGTGGTTGGTGATTTTGAGTGGAAAGCGTTCCATGACCCATCGACAACGAATTGAGGCGGGCCAGTATTTGGTGGTCGTGAAGGGCAGTGAAACGTTGATTCGGCGGGCAACGAAGGCGTTGTTGAAGTACGAGACGTTAAGTTTGGAAAATTATCCGGAGTAATGAAGTTTTACTAAAATCCCATCAAGGTAAATATCGCCCAAATAGGTCTGATTTTTTGTTAATTATTGGGGTAGTGCCATTTAGGGAAGGACGTAGAAAAAAGAGTGAGCAAGAATAGAGCCGTAGAGTTATTTTCCTGATTATGATGGTCAAACCCTTGAACGATTCAACAACACGCTAAGCTAACGGGTGTCCCGCCTAGTCCGCAAAACCTTGTCGTTCTCGAAGAAATTGGACAATCCCATTAAGGCGATCTGGAACTTCATCCACCACTACAACGAACAACGACGACGGACGATTGCTCAAAGTCAGCCTATTTTCCCTATCCTTCCCTAATGGCACTACCGATAATTCTTTACGTAAAAGAGCTTGCTTCATCTATGAAATCAGGATAACTTATGGACAACGAGGGGAGATACACGGAATACGTCGGGGTATCCGCCCAAACTGGGTTGATATACTGAATCTGTCGGGGTATCTGCCTAGATCAGAGTGTTATGCGGAAAAGTGTCGGGGTATCCATCCCAATCAGGGTACTATACAGAATTTTCTGTATAGCAAATATTTATACGGCTCTGTATATTGGTTAGGACATAGCTTATAGAACCCATTTGATCTTTGAAGGAAGCCGTTACTCTGCGATCAGTGGTAGAGCCTGCCTACCTAGCAAAACCGCTTTCTGCCAGAAAATGAAGAAAACCAGCTAGCTGCAAGGCTTCTGGTTTCAGGATTAGATCTCAAATGGGTTCTATAGATCTTTAATTGTTTCTGAGGATTACGAGTGGTAAAAATTGTTAGTGTAATTAATCTAAAGGGTGGAGTTGCCAAGACAACTACCACTGTTCAACTAGCTGAATGTCTGACATCAGAGTTTGGCAAGAAAGTTTTAGTGATTGATCTTGATCCTCAAACTAATGCAACGATAGCTCTCATTGGTGAGGATAAGTGGGAAGAAATTGATAGTCAAGGGCAGACATTATTTCATCTCTTCAACGATAAACTTAAGAATACTTCGACTTTTGATGTTAAGAAAGCTCTGCAAGGAGGCGTATCGAATTTAAGACTAAAGTCTTTGAGTTTGTTAGCTTCTAGTATAAAGTTCATTGATATCCAAGATCGAATTTCTGACATATCAAAGGAAACAGAGCATGTCATCAGTCCAATGGAAGTATTAAAAACTTCTATTTCTAGTGAATTTAGTAGTTTTGATTATGTATTAGTTGACTGTCCTCCAAATCTTGGTTTCATCACTAAAAATGGAATCGAAATTAGTGACTACTACTTCATACCTAGCATTCCAGACAATCTCTCTACTTATGGAATTCCCCAAATTGTAAAAAATATTCACGACTTTTCGGAAAAACGTTCACTGAAAATTCAATGTCTAGGACTTCTAGTTACAAAGTATTCATCCACTTCCAATGCTCATAGACGAGGAATAGAGACACTACCTGCAAGGTTTGGAAATATTTTCCGTGAACTCAAAATTACCCCAGCAACAATTTTTGAGACTCATATCCCTCAAGCGAATGCAACAGCAGAGGCAATGGATTATGAAAGCTTTCCAGCAACTTTTAAGGAGAAGTATGGGAGAACAAAATCTGGAGATCGCTATCTGTATGAGTACGTAATAGATTTAGCGAAGGAGTTTATGAAACGTGTCGCAGCATAACTCGCCCAACTTAAAGAAATTAGAAGTTAAATTAAAAAATTTAACAAGATGTATCCTTGATAAGGCTGCAACTGATTCTGAATTTTCTTGTCAACTTGAGGAAATCCTACTAGGTGACTCACTTAATCAAGTTATTCCGACACGCAAAAGCAAACCTGCAAGAAGTAGCTTTAAGTCTGTGGATTATCTTGATAAACATAGTGAGACTAAACTGCGGGAAGAACTAAATAGTAAAACAGATACTGAGTTACGACAAATCTTAAAGGAGGAGAGTAATAGAAAGGTTAAAGATTTAAAGAATGTTGAACGCCAACAGCTTATAGATGACATCATTGCGAACGCTGATCGTGTGCTCAAGCAAGGCTCCTCGTTTCTTCAAGTGAGCGAGTCAGTAAAGCCAGCGTCTAGCACTTCTAGTGCAGCAGACTGACCAAAGCCAGTTGTTGTGCATCACAGGTTATCGCAGCCGCTGACCAGAGCCATTATCATAAGTTCTGTGGGTATTTTAAAACTTGTTCAAGTATAAGTAGAAAACTAAGGAGACAATATGACTGCTCAAATTCATGAGAGGTTGATTTTTAATGGAGAACAGACATCCATGACATTGTGTCCTCCTCTGCCGGATCAGCATCCCAGAATAATTAAACTAGATGAAGATGATGTGGAAGGTAGATTCTCAACAGCCTGTCGGCGAAAATACATCGGAACTTGGGAAATTAAGGATAATCAATTTTATCTTATTGACATAACTGGACGTTACAAGATGAGTGATAAAAATCCTATTTTTGCTGATTGGTTTAGTGGAGTTATCCGAATCCCCAAAGGAGATTTGCTTGAATATGTACACATAGGTTTTGGCTCCGTTTACGAACAAGAAATTCATGTAAAAATAGAAAATGGAAAAGTGATTAAATCAAACATAATTGACAACCGAACTAAGACTAGACGGGACACCCGTTAGCGCAGCGTGTTGTTGAATCGTTCAAGGGTTTGACCATCATGATTAGGAAAATAACTCTACGGCTCTATTCTCGATCACTCTTTTTCCCTATCCTTCTCTAAATGGCACTACCATTATTGGAACAGGGGATGTTCGAGGAGAATACGGTGAGTTCTTTACCTGTGGTGACGGTCGGTGATGCCGATCGTATTTTTGATGATTAATGATTAATGGAGAAAGGACGATCGGGCAATGACTCCAGCACTTTCGTCAGTAATTCTCAAATTATGCAGGTGAATCAGGTTTATTTTTACGGATTTTTTCAGTAAAGCTTTTAATGGCATCATATTGATCGCTCATTCGGGAATGTTCTGCGACGAGTTCAATGTCTATGTCAGGAATCAATTCACTTTGTAGTACTTTTTCATAAAGTTCATTTTCTCGAAGACAGTAAACTTCAATCGTGCCATCTTCCCAAAACCAAACTTCTGGAATTTGTAATCGGGCATAAATGGCGAGTTTATTGATGCCGCCGCTTGTCACGGTGACTTCGATCGCAGAGCGTGAGTATATCTCAATCGCCAGGTCAGGAATAGTCTTTTTGCTACCGATGTTGTAGCATTCATCGGGTTCTACGCGCGCGCCATCGTTCTTTTTGCCTTGTGTTTCACTACCTCTGCTGTAATATCGAATTTCATGTTCTCGTAAGAAAGCTCCCAATAGCCCGCTAACAGTTGCTTTAGGAGTTTCGTGGGCTTCGGACGGAGGGGCCATGATTTCTACAATTCCATCGATATAGGTTAAGCGGCTGCCTGTATGTTCAAGGATGGTGTCGAGTTGTTCGAGTTGTTCCCAGGTGACGTTGTGGAGAGTTGTAGGATTTGGATCTTGAACTTCGGGTTCACGGAGTAAGGGAATTGCACTAGGACGGGTGAGTTGAGCAATCATGGGTGAACCTTTTGAATGATTGGCGCTATGGTTATGATAGCCGATCGTCTACGAGCGACTTCTGATTATCGGGTTTCTTGTATTTCAAGTCACTAAAGTCCCATTAAGGTGAATGCAGCCCAATCGCGCGGGGATGGATATTGTTTTAGGGTGGTGAGCATGGCGCTTCGGAGGGCAACGGCACGATCGGGATTGGTTTGTAATGCGCGGTAAAAGTTGGTCATGAGTTCTGCGGTCGATTTGTCATCAACGGCCCAAAGCGAAACAACCAAGCTAGAGGTTCCGGCAGCTAGCCACGATCGGGATAATCCCAAAACCCCATCCCCTGTTAAGGTTCCCCGGCCTGTGTCGCAAGCACTCAGCACCACAAGTTCAGCATTCAAAGACAGATTAAACACATCATTAGCGGTTAGCAGTCCATTGTCGCCAGGGGATGGAGCGAGGGCGATTGCGCCGGGAGTATCGATCGCTTCGATTTGACCGTATTCCAGTAGGCCGTGGGTTGCGAGGTGAATATGGGTGGCACGTTCAAGTTTTGGGTAAACCTTAGCGCGAGTGGCGGCGGCTCCGGTGATGGCCGTGGTGTTGAACAGTTTGGCAATGGCAACGGCTTCGGTTTCGGAGGCTGGAAGTTCACGAAGATTTTCAGGCATGGGCGAGGGGTTGCCGACAATCAGCGGGTTTGGCGCTGTTGAGATTGGATGCGGTTGAATTAAGCCCAAGACTTGAATGGATGGTGCGTAGGCGAGAGTATGTTGCTCAATAAGGTAGGTTCCCTTTGGATCGGGAAGCGCGGCGAAGGGCACGAGAAAGAGGGATTCTTGGGGGATGATGACGATACGGTCAGTGGGGTTTTTGGGCAGAAGATTGGCGATCGGTTGAACTAGAGTTTGGTACAGTTCGGGGAGCGTAGGATAAAAGAACGCAGCGGGAACGGGGTCCGAGGAGTCGGGCGGAGCGGGAAGATTGAGACCATCGGCAAGGGTAGGGCAGTCTGGCGAGAGACAACGGGAAATGGTGATGGTAAAGTCTAGAGTGCCTTGTGTTTTGCGTTTTGAGATTAAATCTACTTGTCGCATTGTGATTTTCCCGTTTGGGTTCACGACCCAAATTAGGAGCTTGGCAGGATTCGCTCGTTGTTTTCCTCGGAATTTAAAATCTTCATCAGGAACGATCGCATATTCAATCAGGGTAGCGTTTTGTTTTTTTGCTGTTTCGCGTATTTTTTCTAAGGTGATAGTGGGGAGTTCGCCCATACGGTTTGAGGAATTTTGGCGTTGGGCTAGGAGTTCGGCAAAGGCACGGGCGCGACCTTGCTCGGCGGCTTCGAGGGCAGCTTCGGGTTTGTTGGCTTCAACTAGGACTTTTTGCAGCAGGCTATAAGTGTTGAGTTGAGTGTCGAGTTTTGAAACTTTGTAAGTATCGTTGAGCTTTATGCGAAGGCGATCCATGAGTTGAATGGATTGACGCAGTACGTCTTCTGCTTCTGTGAGTTGGTTTGTTGCGCGCAGGGTATGGCCGAGGTTGTTGAGGGCGGTGGCTTGGAGTTCGTGGTCGCCCTGGGCTTTGGCGATCGCGAGACTTTTTTGATGATTGGCAAGAGCGATCGGGTAGTTTTTTTGGTCTTCTTCAAGCAGTCCCAGATCGCTGAGGATTTTGGCTTGCAGGACCCGATTGTTTTGGGTTTGGGCGAGTTTGAATGCTTCGTTATAGAAGGGGAGGGCTTTGGTGTAGTTATGGCGAAAATGATGGATGGATGCGAGGTTGAGGGTGATGTTGGCCACTGTGGACCGATCGGGTTGGGTTTGGCTAATTTTTAGGGCCGCTTCAAGATTTTGCAGGGCATCATTGTCTTCTCCAAGGGTGGATTGGAGACCTCCGAGGTTGTTGAGAGCTAGGATTTCGAGCGGTGGGGATTGGGTTTCGCGGGCCAGACGGAGGCTTTGGGTGTAGGCACGACGGGCACGATCGTAGTTCCCTAGGAGTTCTTGGGTGGTGCCAAGGTTGAGAAGGATTTGCCCGAGGTCTCGGCGATAGGTTTGTTTTTGTTGTGCTTCGTTTGTTTGCTGCATCAGTTGCATCATTTGCTTGGCGGCGGCAAGATGACGATCGGCGGATTGACTGTATTGACCAAGGTTTTTGTAGGCGATACCGAGGTTGCTTAGTAATTGAATTTGGTAAAGGGGATCGTTTGGGGATTGTTTCAGAATTTTTTCGAGCTTAGTTGCAGCGGCTTGATAGCGTTGTTCTTGAAGTTCTTGGGTCGCTAAATCTGGGGCGGCGATCGTTGGAGTTGATAATAGCAAGACAATTGATAGGGCGATCGTAAAGAGTACAATCGTCCAACGGATTTGCAAGTAGGAAATCAAACGAGAAATCATTTGAGAATCTTCAGAATTTCGTCATCACTATTATCGGGGATGCAGGGATTTTTGCCAGTACGTTTAGGTGTTGTTGAATCAGGCGATCGGGTTGCTTCGCTTGGGAGAAGTGCGATTACTTGCGATTTAGGACAGGTAGTGAGTGTCGATCCAGTGCGGTTTTCGAGGTCGATCGCTGCGACTTTTGAAGTTGGTGTTGGATCTGATTTTGGATCTGGATTTGAATTTGAATTTGGATTTGGATTTGGATTTGGATTTGGATTTGTAGGCAATATCCCAAACGTTTGATCTTGGAGACCAATGCTCAAACTGCCATCAATGATGTCCGTACGGACGATCGCCCCAACGGTTCCGCTTGCCTCATTAGAAATCACGATCGGTGTATAGGTTGCATTTTTTGCAATATCGAAGGGTGCAGCAATAAAATTACTAAAGGACTCATTCGGATCAAAAGGTTTGTAAGGATCGCCCGCCCCTAAGGTTGATTTAGCACCGAGTTCAAACCGAGCATCTCCACCTTGAAGCGTTACACCTTTGATAGGTTTATTCTCAATCCCACCGCCACCTGCATATCGAATTCTAATATCCCCAATATCAACAGTAATACTAACGGGAGATAAAACATAAAATTGAGTACTAAAAAATCCAGGAATAGCTGCTTTCACTTCGGATGGGAGCTTTCCAGTTTTAGTGGCCAAGAAATCAAACACACTGTTGTCTGCATTTAATAGGGAGTAAGAATAGTTATCCTTAATAATACCGATCGCTCGAAATGTTCCGCCAGCGAAGATGTCCAATGCCAATTTATTCCCGTTTCCCGATGGTGATGTCAAAGATCCTGCTTTAATGCTATCGACTTCGATATTACCGATCGGTGCTGTAATCGTTGTTGTAGCTCCATTGTTGCCGGATTGTAACTTTCCAGTTTTAATATTGCCATTAGTGCTAAGGAGTGATATTGCCCCTGTAGGAACTGTCAAGTTGCCGACTTTTATATCCTGATTAGTGATGATTTGAATACCTATCTGATCACTTTGTGGGGCAGTAGCTTGAATGTTACCTAGATTGACAGTTTCCGATAGAATGGTGACTTTTCCGGTTGCAATATTAATCTTGTCATTAAGATCAATAAATTGAACAGAGCCATCTGAGGCTGTTTTCAGGAGCAGTGATTTAAGATTATTTGCAAATGGAAAGGTCAACTCATTATCGGCAAGGTCTTCGATCGTAATCTTTTTGTTTGCTTCTAAGATCACGTTACCGGATAGGCCTTCTAACGCAGTTTCAGAAATCGTGAAGATCCCCGTTCCGCCATCGGTTGCAAGAATTTGACCATCGGCGAGTTCTGCATCATTTACGCCCCCATTGCCATTAACGATGCGAATCTCATCGGGATCGAGCAAGACATTGCCCATCTTGCCTTGTGCTGCGGAAACATCCACCGTTCCATTAAACCCAAGTTTCTCGCGTCCTGAGACTTCAACAAATCCACCATTGCCGCTTTGTTTACCGCCTTTTGCCTCAATACTCCCGGCATAGCGTGTCGTGCCATCAGACCAGACGATCGCCCGTCCACCATCCCCCGAATCGATCGCATTAACTCGAATTTTACTATTGCCATCGACCACGGCAGTCGTTGCATTAGGGATACTCCCTTTACCTTGATAATCCCCCCCCACCCGTACTGTACCGCCAGCGGATAATCCTGAAGCATTCAACGTTGCATCAATTATCCCCACTGTTTTTCCTAAGACATCTATTTTGCCACCCTTCTCTCCAGCGACATCAATAGTATTGGAGACCACGGCGACAGCCGATTGATTGGGGATTTTAGTTTGTGATTTTATCAGTGTCACCACCCCATTCTTAATTTCGACTCCTGAGGCGATATCTAACGGTGATCCAGTTAGCAGCTCAGGCAAGGAAACCGGATTACCGATCGCGGGATTAATCGCATTCAGGGCTTCGATCGGCAAAACATAACTTAATAGACTATTCCCAGGCGTAATTTGAACCGCTTTTCCACCTTCGACAGCGACGATCGTAATGCTTCCGCCTGATGTTGCCATAGTGCCAGTATTGATGACCGTTCCGCCCACTAGATTAAGCGATTGATTTGCAGATAATTTTAGATTCCCAGTATTAACGATCGCCCCAGGATTCGCGCTAGTAAATGCAAATTGATTCGGTGTATTGGTAAGATTAGTGAAATTATTACTGCCCGCCGCATTGAACCAATTGTTATTGCCAAACCCGATGGCGTTGGCCGTCGTCGCTGTAAATGAACCCGGCACATTCAAGCTTGCACCATTCCCAAATAAAATCCCCGATGGATTCATCAGAAATAGATTTACCCCGCCAGAAGATTGAATAATTCCCTGGATTTGGGATGGGGTTCCACCTGTGACACGGCTGAGAATGTTCTGAATATTGACATTATTCGGAATAAAGTTAGCGCTCTTGCCTGCATCGACATTGAAATTAGTGAAACTATGAAACTGATTGATGCCAGAGATTTGAGTTCCCGTAATGTCCGATCGATTCCCAACGACAGTAATAGTTGTGCCACCATCTGCGGCTTTGATCGATTGGGCGATCGCCGAATTCAGGCTACATAACCAAATCAATGTAAAGGTTGGGAAAATAAAAAATCGCATATCGAACCACACTAAATAAAACCTTCATGAGGCCCGATCGAAATATAGAGGGAAGGCGATCGGTAGGCTCATTTACATCCCTATTTTGGTAGATATGCACTCAAAAAACCTCATACCTTAGAAATAGTTGACAAACTCAAGTTTCGATAATAGTGCCTGTATTTTTGGTGATCGAATTCGATTGCGATCGGCCACAATAGGCCACCAATGCTGAAAATAACACCGTGCCAAACAAATATTTCAATGGAGCCGGGAGCCAAAGTTGCGGCGAAATAAACGCTTCAATAATCCCCGCAAAAATCAGCAACACTACCACCCCAAACATCAACTTCGCCGCCTGAAGCCCATACAGCTTAAACGCATCTGCCCGCCGATACTCTCCCGGAAACAGCAGCGCCTTAGCAATCAACAATCCGGCTCCCCCGGAAATAAAAATAGCCGGAAGCTCCAAGGATCCATGGGGAAACACAAATGCCCAAAACGGATAGGCCAGACCACCTTGCGCCACCAAAACCCCGATCGCCCCCAACAAAATCCCATTAAATATCAAAATATAACTCGTAAACAATCCCGCTGTAATGCCACCCGCCGCCGCTCGAAACGTGACGCTGAGATTGTTGATCATGATGGTGCTAGAGGCCATGGGTTCGTCGCCCAAAATATGTCCCATCCAAAGTTGTTTCTGCTTCAACACCAAATTAATCATGCTCTCCGGGACCACCAGTGCCATAAAGGCCGGATCTCGCCATGCATACCACCAAGCCACGATCGCCCCCAGCAAAACCATTGCCGTCGCCAATCCAATATAAATCCCCGTCTCCTGCACCACCTGCGGAAATCCCCACAGCACAAACTCCCGCGCTGCCCGCCAGTCTTGACGACGAGAGCCTTGGTAGACTTGACTGTAGGCGCGACTGGTGAGGCTTTGTAAATGGTGGGTGAGGGTTTGGCCGAGTTGATGGGTGCGGGCACGGGCAAGATCCGCCGACACGGTGCGATATAGGCTAGACAACGATCGTACTTCTGTGGCACTGAGGGACTTGAACCCTTGCTTGTCGATTTTTTGCAGGAGTGCCTCTAGCTCTTTCCAGAGGGGTTCCTTTCGATTAATCCAGCGCTGGAGATTCATAGGACGATCGGGGTATCGTTAGAGGATTATGTATTAGTTTCCACCAGTTTAATTCGGTATGAGAAATCCAACCAATCTAGTCCCAGGTCAAGTCCAAGTCACCAGTCTCAGTCAATACACCCGGCTCAAGCAACCGCTTTCCATTGGAGATGTGGTGAGTGTGAGCCTTGCTATTACTCGGCAGCGCTGGCGATTATTTTGCGGAATTTCGCTGCGGGCGGTGGCTTGGCTGGTGATTCCGGTTTTGGGTGTTACTGGGATGGCCGTGATTGCATCCTCTTCTATGCGCCGATCGCCGGGATTAGCGGTGTTGGCCGTGGTGGTGTGGCTAGTGGCATCGCTCTATTGTTTCGGAAAATATCTAGCAAACGCGGGCTTAATCTCTCGTCTTGTATTCAATGACTTGACCCGAACTGAAGAAAGTGTCAAAGATGCCGCACGGGTGACACGATCGTTGACCTGGTCCTATTTGGGTGCAAGTTTAATTTACTTACTGATTGCTGTACTGGTGTCTTTTAGTCTTGCCTTTATTTTTAGTCTTGCCTTTTTTCTAGTATTGCTAACGCTGGGGTTCCTGGTGGGGACGATCGGTGGAACCGGGTTACTAAGCCCCACATCGCCAATGATGGGATTTTTGGGAGTAATCACTATTATTGTGGTGCTATTACTTATATTGGGCTATTTTACTGGCCTGGTTTGGATCCTGTCGCGATTTTTCTTTTCAGATGTGCCACTGTCGGTGGAGACCAAGCTGGGCAGCATAGGGACAATCGGACGAAGCTGGGCACTGAGCGAGAAGTCAGGGTTTCGGCTCATGACCATCACGACGGTGGGCTTTTTGATTACACTGCCTATAAATGCGATCGGCCAGATAATTACAGTAATTCCCTTTGCCTTGGACCGATCGGGCGGGGCCTCGGCAGGATTAGCTACTGGATTGTCAAGTCTGCTTAATCTGCTTGTTACGCTGGGAATCACGTTGCTGACGCTAGGTTTTTGGCAGTCGGTGAAGGCGGTGCTTTATTTTGATTTGCTCCATTCCAAGGAAGGATTGGGGTTGGATTTGGAGAATTAAGAGTTTTGAGACCAGATTTTTGGTTATTTTTGAGGGCGATTATGGCACGGTTTGAAGATAAGACGGCAAGGAAGATTTCGGGGGCGAAGGCGCTGAAGTTTTTTGGAGAAATTCGGTTGCGAACGCCGGAAAGTGTGGAGTTGGAGTTTCCCTTGGCGGGCATTGGCAGTCGGGCTTATGCGCTTTTGGTGGACTATACATTGATTACGATCGCCATGGTTGCGGTCATTTTGGTGGGATTATTATTTTCATTTCAGACCTTGGCCTATGCCTCTCAGGATACGGTTGGTTTCACGCGGTCTTTATTTAAGTGGATTCTGCCGATCGTGCTGTTGGGATTGTTTGCGATTTTTGTTGGTTATTTTGTCTTTTTTGAAACCCTCTGGCAAGGTCAAACCCCCGGAAAACGCATGGCCCAAGTTCGGGTAATTCGAGAAGATGGCCGTCCGATCGGATTGCCTCAAGCTACACTCCGGGCACTTTTGCGAGTGTTTGATGACATTTTACTGGGGCTGGTTGGCTTTCTTTTTATTGTCCAGGGCCGTCAGGAAAAACGGCTGGGCGATTGGGTTGCGGGGACGGTGGTGATTCAGGAATTACGACTCAGAAAGGACAAGGATATAATCATCATTCCGGATAAACCCAAAGCCAATCAAGTGGCCGATGTAATGCTAGAAACGGCGAATTTCAACTTGGTGACCCCTGATGATTTTGCTGTTATTCGAGAATATCTAAACCGTCGCAGTCGATTTTCAGTTAAAGCTTGGGAAACGGTTAGTTTGCGACTCGCACAACAGTTGAAAGCACGACTTGATTTGGAAGCGTTGCCTTTTGATATGACGGCAAATTTATTTTTGGAGGGAGTCTATTTGGCTTATTTACGTCAAGGGGCACGCTAAACATCTCCATTTGGTGCGAATCTGCCGATCGGATTATTTTGGTTCTTCTAGAATTGCCGTGGTCGGCATCCAGATATAGCGTTCATCGATTGGCTATAAAATCAAGATGTTAGCCAGCAAGCGAGGGGCCTCATGGAGAATCAGATTCACATTCCACTCGATTTACCGGATGTCCGCATCCTGGACGGGACCCAGCTATCTCCACAAGGGTGGCTGATTCGGGTGGAAAGTACCCTCAAAGGGAGTATCTGCGCGAAATGTGGTCGTGCCATTGAGGCCTTTCATGGTTA
>JAPLHZ010000156.1 GCA_026389365.1 Cyanobacteriota bacterium | reverse complement strand
GAATACTCTCTTCTAGGTATCGAAACAGGAGAAGGAGATTTGGATTAAGGTTAAATTTAATTGCAGGGATTTACAATTATGAGCTTAGTTTATCTTTAGAACAGACGATTTCATGATACTTTCGCAGGAGGTCTATTGTTTAAGTGACTTTAATACGTTGCGGGATGCCATGGAGCATGTCTTGAAAATGGCGTCCCATGGCCGCTGCTATACCAACGAAGGAACTTTCAACTCTTCTCTAATAGAGTTATGGAATCTTAGAAATATCTCCTTGAATGCTGTGTAAATCAGTATATCGATCGGCTACATTAATCAACTCGTCGCTGGTCATACTGCGTAAGCTAACGACTTCAACACGGATCCCTGTAGAAGAAACAGAATCCAAAGCATAGGATAGATCCCCGTCACCGCTTAGCAATACGATCGCTTTACAATATTGAGCCATAGTAATCATATCGATCGCAATTTCCACATCTAAGTTAGCCTTCTTTATTCCATCCGAAAGCTGAGCTAAATCCTTGGTCACAACCCGATAGCCGTTGTAACGCATCCACATGAGAAATCCTTTTTGTTTCTCGTTATCGGGATCAACGCCCGTGTAAAAATAGGCTCTCAGTAAAAGCCGATCGCCAACTAGTCGTTTTAATAACTTTGCATAATCGACTTCCATACCCAGTTGAAATGCCGCATAAAATAGGTTAGGCCCATCAATAAATACTGAAATTCGATCGGTTTTAGTGATCTTTAAATTGTTTGGGGAATCAATCATATCGGCTGCTGGCAACGTGCAGGGTGTCACGCCTCGCAATGGGTTGAGTATAGTGGTCGCCGATCGCCCCAATAGAGCTTGCGACTCTAGACTTAACTTCTTCTGCATTTAGAACTCACTCAGATTCAGGCGAAGGACGACAAAAATAAAGTCCTTAAAAGAATAGGGACACAGCTGTAAATATCACGGCAAACTCGAGATATGCTGGTGGGAATTACTCGTAAGGATTTAGAAGAATCTATGATTTATAAGATTCTTTTAATACTAAAGAGAATTTTAAACCGTTGTCAACACAGTCTAAAAATTCTGTAGATCATAGTATTTGTTAACAACCCGTTACGCTTTTTAATACTTTATAGGAGTGCTTCTAAAGTCGCCGCAACAACTTGATAGTTATTATCTTGACGAAGTTCTAGTAGTGCTTTTTTGGCCCGATCGTCATTAAACGATCCCAATGCCAAGGCCACATTACGTCTCACTGTCCAGTCTTCATCGGTGACATGATTTAACAATTCACCCAGCGCCTGTTCGGCATAGGGAGTACCCAGCAACATCGGTAACTGTTCGATGGCGGTCGATCGGACAGCTCCTTCAGTGGAATTGCTAGCAATTAATGCCACTTCAAGAAACTCTTTTGGACAATTGAGATCTGGCAAGGCTAACACCACGGTCATTTGTGAAAGCCAGTGCTGATCTTGATGAAAATGATGAACCAAATGAGGCACCGCCACCGACCCAAACTTTGCTAATGCTCCAGCGGCTTCGGCTCGGATATTTGAATCAGCATCCTCATCCATCACTTCCAAAAGCTTGGCAAACCCTTCATCCGATCGCTTATGCCCCAATCCCATCATCACAAACGATCGGATAATCATTTCCGAGTCATCGGCTTGGTTAAGTAAAATAGGAGCCGCAACCTCAGCGTCCACACCTCGAAGTGCCGTCAGACCCCGCATTCGCACTTGGGGATCGCTGTTGCTGAGGCTAGCCTTAATTTGATCAAGGTTCATAGGAGTTCTGCAAGTAAGGGAGTAGGGTTGACGCGACAATCATTAAGATTTGTAACACGTATGAGTGTCATCCTACATCAGATTTTTGCTCACGCCCACACCTCATTAGTTCGGACTCCCGACTGTACTCTCCACAGCGCCGAATAGAGGCCAGACTGCTGAAGGAGTTGGTCATGGGTTCCGGCTTCTTGAATTTTGCCGTTTTCGATCACGTAGATGCAATGGGCATGGCGAATGGTGGACAGCCTGTGGGCGATCGCAATAGTGGTGCGGTCTTGGGTAATTTGTCGTAGCGATCGTTGAATGGCGGCTTCGGTTTCATTGTCTACGGCGGACGTTGCTTCGTCTAAAATCAAAATTGCCGGATCTTTCAAAATAGCGCGGGCGATCGCTAGCCGTTGACGTTGGCCCCCTGAGAGTTTTTGGCCTCGTTCGCCGACAATCGTGTCGTAGCCTTCGGGAAGTTTTTCAATAAACTCATGGGCTTCCGCTACGATCGCCGCCTTAATCACCGATTCACGGGATGCTTGAAACGAGCCATAGGCAATATTTTCCGCAACGCTCCCATGAAACAAAAATACATCTTGACTCACCCAACCAATGTTCTGTCTCAGGCTGCGTAATTCCAAATCTCGCAAATCAATGCCATCTATTAAAATCGTGCCCTGCTGCACTTCATAAAACCGCAGCAACAACTTCACCAACGTGCTTTTCCCCGATCCCGTGGATCCGACAATGCCAATGGTCTGCCCTGCGGGTACTTTCAATGACAACTGTTCTAAAGCATTCGATCGGCCCGCGTAAGCAAAGGTGACATCCTCAAATTCCACATCTCCCCGAAGATTGGTTAATAGGGTGTGGCCCGTGGGAATCGTGATGGGGGTATCGAGTAGGTTCATCACGCGGTTAATCGAGGCCATAGCGCGTTGGTATTGATCCATGGTTTGCCCTAGGCGAGTGAAGGGCCAGAGCAATCGTTGAATAATGAATATCATGGAGCTATAAATGCCGACATCCAATCGTCCTGATGCGGCTTCCAATCCACCTAAGAATAATGTCGCGGTGAATCCAAACAAGATCACAAATCGAATTAAGGGCACAAAGGCCGCACTCAACGCGATCGCCCCGCCATTGCTACGTTTGTAGGCATTGCTATCCGCCCGGACCCGATCGGCTTCATAGTCTTCTGCCGTAAAACTTTTAATCGTCGCAATGCCCGATAGGTTATTCGATAACCGAGCGCTAACCAGACCCGCCCGTTCTCTGACCTCGGCATAGCGCGGAGCCAGTCGTTTTTGAAACAGAGCCGATCCCCACAAAATAAAAGGAATGGGCAATATGGCCCAACAGGCAACCCCTGGGGCCAATGCAATGAACGTCGCGCCGACAAACAGCACCGTCGTTGCAAATTGCAATAGCTCATTGGCACCCGTATCCAGAAAACGCTCCAATTGATTCACATCATCATTCAAAATTGAAAGCAATGTGCCTGTGCTGCGGTCTTCAAAAAAACTGAGTTCTAATTCCTGCAAATGTCCATAGGCATCCAGTCTTAAATCGTGCTGTAACGTCTGCGCGAGATTACGCCACAACCGATCGTATAAATATTCAAACAGCGATTCCATGCCCCAAATGAGTAGCGTCAACACCGACAACACCGCAAACTGCTGCGTCACATCCGTCACACCCCATAGGGCGATGAATGATTTCTCGGGTTTCACCACAATAGTCACCGCCATGCCAATCAAATAGGGCGGCGCAAGATCAAAGATTTTGTTCAGCACCGAGCAGATGCTAGCGGCCCAAATTTGCGATCGGTAACGATGGCCATATTTAAGCAACCGTAGTAAGGGCGCTAGAGGCTTCACAGGTGATGTAGGAGGGGCGATCGTCATGGAATTCTGGGGGCACAGCCAAAAAAGAGCGAGTAACGTTCTAGCCTAAACTAGATTTGTGACTCGCTCTTCAACTTAACTATTTAAACTTGATTAAGCGTGCATTAAAAATGAACGGGTATTAGAACCCCAATCATTTGTTGGCCGCATATCAAACTCTAAATTACTTTTTCTTATCTGCTGGAGCTTTTTCTGCTGCCGCTTCCGCAACCTTGTCCTTGAAGGCTTTCCCTGCCGAGAATGCAGGCACAGTTGTTGCAGGAATCTTAATTGCCATACCTGTTTGGGGGTTACGGCCTTCACGCGCTTGACGATCGCGGGGTTCAAATGTCCCGAAACCGACCAGAGTTACTTTTTGGCCATCGGCGACGGCATCCATAATTGAGTCAATCATGGATGTCAGGACGATATCCGCTTCCTTCTTCGTGACAGACGCTTTTTCTGCGATCGCGTCAATCAATTCACCTTTATTCATTGTCAAATACCGTCCAGTAATCTTTTTGAGATGGCGAGGTGATTATAATCGCTTATTTTCAAAGCGATCTAAAAACAGTCAAATTTTAAGCGGATTCACGGTCACAGCGCTAGATTTCACGATTCTTGATGATGGGAATGGTTTTATTCTCAGATTTGATTCTAGAGTAGTCTCACGTCCTGAAATCCCTACCTAGAGAAGCTTTGAGCGATCGAGTTTGAGTCAAAACACCTCAAACCCTTGCCAGAATTGAATGTCAGTAGTTTACAAATGTTATTCAGGGGGTAAGCAAAAACAGGTCTTACACTAGGATTCCACCCCATTCAAGCCCTTCCGCCATCATGAAGCGTCGCACATTATTCACTGGAACATTTACTGGAACCGTCACTGCTGCTTTGACGCTCACTGCTGCAGTCGATCGGCCTGTCCAAGCCCTAACCTCAGCATCCTCAACGATTATTAAGCCAGCCATGTTGAAACCGGGCGATCGGGTGGGGATGGTGGCTCCAGCTAGCAATGTTTATGAAGCAGAAGACGTGCGAATTGCAAAGGAAACAATGGAGCAGTACGGCTTTGAAGTGATTTTGGGTAAGCACCTTCAGGACCAATATGGCTATTTGGCGGGCCAGGACCGCGATCGGGCGGCGGATATTAATGAGATGTTTGGCCGATCGGACATTCGCGGCATCGTTACGTTTTCTGGTGGGTATGGCTGTTGTCGGTTGCTGCCCTACTTAGACTACGAGCTGATTCGGCGCAATCCCAAGGTGATAATCGGCCACAGCGACATCACCAGCTTGCTGATTGCCATCTATGAGAAAACCGGAATCATCACCTTCCACGGCCCATCCGGACTCACTCGTGTCGGTGACTATGCCATGACTCAGTTTCGTCGGACTATTATGAGCCGATCGGTTCCTGGTAGCATTGCCCAGCCCGAAAAAAATGACTCGATTGAGCGAGATCATCGGCTGATTACGATTCATCCTGGTGTTGCGACGGGTGGATTAATTGGCGGGAACCTGACTCTGGTGACGAATCTCTTAGGCACGCCCTATGAACCGGACACTAAGGGGAAAATTCTGTTTTTGGAAGAAGTCGGCGAGGAACCTTATCGCATCGATCGGATGTTGACCCAACTTCTTTTGGCGGGAAAGTTACAGGATGCAGCGGGGATTGCATTTGGTCATTTTACGGATTGCACCCCGAAGGAGCATTTACCTACTTTTATCCAAACCCTAAGCCTGGAGACGGTTCTGCGCGATCGGACCCAAGGACTGACTAAACCAATTTTGTATAATTTGATGTTTGGTCATTTACGGGAAAATGCCGTGATTCCGGTGGGTGCGATCGCGACCTTGGATGCTGGGCGTAAAACCTTGGTGCTGAACGAGTCGGCGGTGATTTAACCGCAGTGATTTAAACCAGTGATTTAAACCAAACTTTATAACATTCGTCTAGCAATCACTGCATAAAACGGATCGCCGCTCCCCATACCAAACATCTTGAAAATTGGAGAAATTGCCCCAGCTTGCTTCTCCACCACTTCTGGCGTACTAAATCGTGTGATTGATCCGAAATAAGATTTGACTAAATTTACCCGATCGCGTTCACTACCATCTCGCCAAGCTGCGATCGCTTTTTGATAGAACATTCGATTTGAAAAACTCATAATACAAATGCCATCAGTCTTCAATACCCGATAAATCTCGGCAAAAATAGCTTCTGGATATTGCAAATACTGCACCGAAACAGTGCAAATCACCGCATCAAAACTTTGATCTGGCAGTGGCAGCTTTAAATTCTCATTCAAATTCTGAGTGAAATGATGATTCAGGCGAGGATTTTTGGCCAGTTCTGCCTCATTCATCCCGTGGCCTTCCACATGTTCAAACTCAATGTCATCGGGCAAATGCGACACCCAACTGCTCATCATGTCAAAAATGCGCATTCCCGGTTTAAGCCGATCGCGGTATAAATCCGTCAACTGAGCAATGAATCCCGCATCCACATGAGTCACTAATCGTGCATCTTCATAGAAAGCGCGATCGTTCGTTTCGTCCATTTTTTTGCGATCGGGAGGAGTCAAGATCATTTACAGGTGTCCATAACATCTGTAATCCATCTTAACTTGTTTTTTAGAACCCGTCTTTAGAACCGAAAGCCAACGCCGCCCTGCACTGTAGCCGCTGTACCACGGGTGTCTTTGTAAGCATCGAAGGAGATCACTGCATTACCAAAAATTACCATATTGCTATTCGGCAATGCGTAATCAATTCCCGGTTGAATGGCAAATCCAGTCTTGTTACCGACAGGAGTCACGCCACCCACTGGAATGGCCGCTCCAACACCCACATAGGCATCGGTTTGCCAGTCAATCGGAATATCGTAGGAAACAGTTGGCACCAATGCGACTCCACTTCCCACGAATACTTGTCCGCGCAATGAAATGGGTACTTCTAAAAATTTATAACGACCTGCGACCACACCCGAAATCTTCCGGCCTTCACCCCCACCTTCTGTCAGACCGACGGCCCCACCCAATCCGATGTAGCTTCCGTAAGCCGCTTGGGCCTGAACGGGAGTTGCTGTTGCGTTGCCGACCACGATCGCGACCACTGCAATGGTGCTGATTAATCCTAAGCCTGTCTGAAGGCTGTGCAGGGTGCGTTTCATGGATGGCTCCTTAGATGTGGTGACTACATTTCTAATATTAATAATACTCAAGAACAGCAATTCCAAATTCAAACTCTGCAACTCGGGAGCTTGGCGGTTGAAACCGCAGCTACACAAACGAAGTCCACCTAAAGTGGACTCAAAGCGTCATGACTCGCCAATTTGGAAGTCTTAACCCGCCTTGGGCGGGTTTTGTTTGTGTAGCCGCGACTTTAGTCGCCGGGTATTTTGGATATGACCCTTGAATTTGGAATTGCTGGGTTTTCGGGGGTTCTGTTGGTGCTTAAAATTTCCCTGCTTAAAATTTCCCTAAAGATAGAGCTAAGGAGTTGTCTTAGTGTCCATGGACGATGCTGGCGTTGGCGTTGGTGTTGTGGGTATTGATGAACCTTTCAGCAAATCTTTCGCTGTGAGTACGGCTCCTTCTGCACCGATCGACCACAGGACTGCCGCTGCTTCTGCTCGTGTGACGGATCGTTGTGGTTGTAATAATGTTGTATATCCGAGCGATCGGCGCAAATTGGACCGATCGCCATTTTGTAAATCCAATGCAACTAGTCGTAGTGTTTCTGGATGAATGACTTTGCTTAAATCTTGGAATGGTAAGGTTTTTCGTAAGGTTTCGATCGCTAGGACATCGCCCTGCAACGGACGACTATCGAACGGCATCTTCCAGCGCAGCAACTCTTCCCGAGTTAAGGCTTCTGAGGGTTTAAACCGATCGTTCTTACCCTCATTCTTTGTATCTCTAGATAAAGTACTCGGCAAAATTCCTGCATCCGCTAAACTCTGTAAAATTGCAAAATCTGGGTCGGAGTTGGGAATATCTTGAAATGTGGGTGTGCTGCTCGGGCGATCGATACGAATTTGTTTCGTGGGGCGAGATTGATGGAACCGATTGTTGGTGAGCAGCAACCACTTGGCAAATTCTCGACGCGAAATAGGGGCATTTAAACGATTAGCGTCCGGCATCTGAGCATCCGGCAAAACCAAATTCAGCGCCAACATATCGTCTACATAAGGTCGCAATTGGGCCGGAGTTTTGTCGATATCCTGCCAGCCGATCGGAGTTGATGTCGGACTTTCTGTCTGACTTACGATCGGGGTGGGGGTGGGTGGGATATTATTAGACGACGGAACTGGACTCGGACTACTCAATCGAGCATCCGGCTTTAGCGCATTTTCAGCGTCTTGGTTTCCCGCGCAGCCGCCCAGCAGTAGAACTAATGACACTAGAAAAACCGATCGTACCGTCATGACAAACCACCATTCCCATCCATTCTCTTAGCCATTCGTCTTACACATTTACTTCGTTTTACACATTTACATTGTAATTCAAAGCATGTTCATCCCCTGGCAACCCGCGAAATCCCCAATTATGTTTTGGCGTTTCATAAATGACTATTTCTAAATCATTTGGCTCAATGTCCAACCCCTTGAAGCGATCGAACATCAACCGAATAAACTGCTTTTTTGCCTCCACGCTACGTCCTTCAAACATGCTGAGTTCGACAATGGTGTAACGAGGCGATCGATCGGGTGCATAAATAAAATCTTCCGGTAGCATCGGAAAAAAGCGATGGAAGCGTTTCTCGGCTGGATATTGAAACGCATCCATCATGCAAGAATGAATTACATCTGAAAGTTTGGCCTTCATCGGATTAAGCTGAGACTGAAGACCGTAAATTTTGACTTGAGGCATGAAATCCGCTTTGAAAACAACGCCCACAATCATACCTCCCGCGCTAATCTAGACTAGGGGCAAGCGCTCAATAACGTTTGTTGCCGACTATGAGAACAGAATTAAGCACCCAACCGATCGGAGATTTTTTTTCATGAACGTTGCACCCACCACTGACGCGACTGCACTTTTTCGGGCCGCTTATGACAACCGCTACACTTGGGATTCCAGCTTCCCTGGCTACAGCGCTGATGTGACCTATCGTTGTGCGGGGACCGAGTTCCACGGAAAAGCCCTTGTCTCGCCCGATCCGCGCATGGGTTATAAAGGTGAAGTTACCGAAATTGCTGATGAAGAAGTATTGAAAGCCGTGATGGGCCAACTCTGGGAAACCGCTATTCATCGCGTTCGTCGGCCTTTTGAGAAGACCCATGCGGGCAATGTCTTTTCGTTTGGCGACACCGATTCCACAGGTGCGATCGAGGTCTTGATGGAAGGCAAGCGCGATCATTACCGCGTTCGCAACAATGAGATTGTCTTGGTTTACCGCAATATTCACGGCCAGTTTGTTAAGATTAATACCTTCGCTAGTCATGAATCAACCGAAGGCTACTTGTCGCACAAATACGACTCGGTGTATAGCGATCCTGAAACAGGTGAACAGAAGGGCGAAAAGCAAGACTTTGAAGACATTTATAGCTCCATTGGCGGTTATCAGGTGTTGACTCGTCGAACTATTTCGACTTTGGATGAAAATAAAAAGCCGGTCACGATGGATTTTGAATTCACGAATGTAGAATTGTTGAAATAATTTCAAATAATCCGTTACGATCGAACCTACTACAAACTGACTTAACTATTATGTCTCTTGCATTGACCACGGATAATGTCGAAACCGTCCTCGACGAACTCCGTCCTTATCTCATTTCGGATGGCGGAAACGTCGAACTCGTTGAAATTGACGGCCCTGTTGTAAAACTACGTCTCAATGGTGCTTGCGGTTCTTGCCCAAGTTCAACCATGACGCTCCGTATGGGAATCGAACGGAGACTCCGCGAGAAAATCCCCGAAATCAACGAAATCGAACAAGTGTTCTAAACAGGTAAATATCCTAAAGGGGAATTAATGCTGGGTTAGAAATTGCTTAAATCAAGATCCATGGAATTCCGTGGATCTTATTTTTTTGCCACATAATCGACGATCGCCTAGGATAAACCCATCTTTTAAGTCCTTTGCCATGATTCCTGACATTAGCCCTATCTTGGTTCCAATCCTGGCCACCGAACTCGAATACGGTGAACTTGCCTACGGTCCAAATTTCCTTTTAGATCTCAAAATTTTCAGCCAAACCAAACCGACAAAATCCGTTTCTGCTGCGTATAAATTAATTAAGTCAATTTACGCTGAAACTCCTCTTCCTGAGGCTCATCTGGAACCGTTACTCAGTACGATCGATCGGGATACGACATCGGATTCCTGGGATGCGCAAGATAGCATTAGTGAACTCACGGCTGCAACATTTGGCGAATGGCTAGTGGGATGCTGTTTGGCTGAAGAATACTTTGAGGCTGAAAAGAATGAGGATGAAGGATCTGAGACGCATTCTACTAATCCTTATGGGGTGCATAAAGCGGCACTAGACCAACTCATCCAAACTATCCAACCGCTATTATTCCATGATGCTGAACCTGTAACGCTTTACACTCTCACCGACTCTAATAACGAAAATACGCCTTACAGTGTCTATCTCGCGATCGGTCCCACTCATACCCTGTTAGTTGTTAGTCATTGGATTTTATAGATAGATCCATTGGTGCGGTAATATACGATTTTGGCATTGTAAAACTACTATGTATCATACGAATTTGCTATGAGTGATCACAAATCTATTACTTCTAGTTCAGCCCGACTCATCGAGGAAGTCCGTCGGGGCTGGCACTGGGTTGTCTTTGTGATGTCGGTGTTGGGCCGGGTTGGGGGCATCAAAGAATGGATTCAGACCCTAAAACGCTTGGTGAATCTCTTATCGTCACGGGCAAAAGGGAACGTTAGAGTGCTGGATGGCCGATCGTTTTATCAGGCATCAGAATTTCCCTTTGCTACCATATTAGAATCAAATTGGGAAATCATTCTAAAAGAAGTGAGTGATTTGCAGGGCGAGTACTTCATTCCTTGGAGTGAAAAGTATTTGTATAAAGAGGGCTGGAGTACGTTTGGACTGTATGCCTATGGGGTCAAAATTTCCAAAAATTGCGATCTTTGTCCCGAAACAACTCGCTTACTCGAACAAATTCCAAACCTAACCACCGCCGGGTTTTCAGCCTTAGCGCCTGGGACTTGCATTGCGCCACATACCGGGTATCCGGATGGGGTTTTGCGGTGTCATTTGGGATTAGTGATTCCGTCGGATTGCGCACTGCGGGTGGGCGATGAGGTGCAGGCTTGGCAGAATGGCAAATGTTTGATTTTTGATGATACGGCGGAGCATGAGGCTTGGAATCGTAGCGATCGGACCCGTGTAGTGCTGTTATTGGACTTTACGCCCTAGTATAGGAACCTAGCTTGGGTGAATTGAATTCGCCGAGACCCGCTCTTCTATGAAATGTTTCAACGATCGCCCCAATTACTATTTGATTTAATTGGCGATCGTCCATCGAATGCTAATGACTACCGATTTGATTCGGTCGCTGTAAAGGAACCGAAATTTGAAATTGACGGTGTATTTCTGCCACCTGAATCTGAACCGGGAGTAGTCTACTTCGGTCGTAATTTATCCATCCCGTAGTACCGAACAAAGTAAGCTGCATCCCCATCGATCATTGCTTAATGGCCCACAGGTTAAGCGGATTTACCTTGACCAGTTAGGTGATGTAAGATCGCTCCCGATTGCAGTTGTGGCAGTCCAAACTTGGACTAAAGCAGTTTTAGACTGTCTCACGCTGAAACTTCTACTGTATAAGCTTTTCAGCATTTAAGTAGTCCAAAAAATCCAGGATAGTGCTTTAAACTTCTGTGCAATAGACATTAAAGGAAATAGTGAGTACTAATTATGTTGAATAAATGATTGATGTGCAAACTACATTTCTCTCATTTATTCTCTTTCTTATCCATCTCTATTCAACTTCTTCTCTAGATTAGGCTGATTTTAGGCATTT
>JAPLHZ010000372.1 GCA_026389365.1 Cyanobacteriota bacterium | reverse complement strand
GTTAGAAGAACCAGATTTATTCATGCCGTTAATGCCGTCAAAACAGAAAGAAGCCCAAATTTGGAAATGGTTGAAGCGGGCGGAGACAGACTCAAATCAAGGAAGTTCGTTTCGGCGGATGGCAATTTTGGCTTGGGGTGGATATGGAAAAACAACATTACTACGGCACATTGCCTATATTTACAGCAGCAAACAACATCGACGCTATGACGTTAATGCAAAAGTTCCAATCTTTTTATCGTTGAAAACCTATGGGAAAACTATCGCAGCAACGCCAACGTTAACTTTGTCGGAAATAGTTATGAAATATCATTTGCCCTATTTATCAAGGGATTTGCTCTTGCCGGAAAACTGGGCGACATCGAAGTTAAAAGCAGGCGAGGTCGTGTTGCTATTGGATGGGTTTGATGAAGTCAAGGAAGGGATTCGGTCCCAGGTGGCGCAGTGGCTGAAGCGGGAATTACGAGAATATCCAAAATCGATCGCAATTCTGACATCTCGTCCGAAAGCCTATGATGATCAACCGATCGCAACTAAACTTGAAATGCGGATGCGAATTTGGGTGGAGCCATTTAATGTTCCCCAGCAAGAAGCCTTCATACAACGTTGGTATGAGTATCAGGAAGTGTATACCAATAATGGCCGATCGACTTCGGATGTGAAGCGGAGAGCCACGGAGAAAGCAGACAAACTATTGGGGCAAATTCGAGAACGGCCTGAGATTGAGGCATTGGCGAAGATTCCGCTGTTGTTGAATATGATTGCGACGTTTCATCGATTGAGTCCAAAGGTTGAATTACCCAAACGTAAGGTTGATCTCTATCAAGCCATTTGTAAGTTGCAATTGGTCGATCGTCCGGGGGCGAAGGAGTTAGAAACATTACTTACGGAGACAAATGCCCAAGCCATTTTACAAAAGTTGGCCTTGGATATGGTGCTCAACGATCGGGAGAAAACGGTGACGCATGATATTTTGCACGATCGGTTATCGCAATATTTACAGCAGGAAAATGAGCGCGTGAATGCGGAAGAGTTGTTGGAAGAAATTGTTCGGGTGAGTGAGCTTTTGGTCGAAAAGGAACTCCAAGAGTACGAGTTTGCCCATTGGAGTTTTCAAGAATATTTGGCGGCAAAGGAGATCTTCGATCGCAAGGATGAAAAACTAGTGCGCGATCGATTGAGCGTGCCAGAGTGGAAGCCATTAATCATGATGTATAGCAGTTTGCTGAAAAATCCGAGTGATTTGATTCGATCGATGCTGGATCAAGGACTCGTTGATTTGGCTCGAACCTGCTTGCAGGAAACGACTAAAAAAGTTGATCCAATCTTGCAGCAAGAATTAGACAAAGATTTAAATCAACTTAATGCACAAGTTACGAAGTCTACCTATGCTGAATTGGAAAGACTACTCAAAGCCGGGGAATGGGAAAAGGCCGATCGGGAAACTGATAAAGTGATGGTGGAAGTGGCAGGTCAGACGGAGCGAGGATATTTAACACCTGATGATCTCAAGACGTTTCCCTGTGAGGATTTGTTGACGATCGATCGGTTGTGGGTCGAAGCCAGTAACGGACACTTTGGGTTCTCAGTGCAGAAAAAAATCTGGACAGAATGTGGCAGCCCGAGTTCATTCGGCAAGGAATGGGATCACTTTTGCGTTAGAGTAGGTTGGAAGAATTCAGATGCGACTGCTTACGTGGCCTATAACAACCTAAAGAAAGATCCATCTCTTTCTCCGATGGGAGAATTGCCAGTCAAGACCGAGGGTTGGGCGACAGGGAGAGAGCTTCAGGTTTGGAGTCATCTTTGATCTCTTTTCTCGCGCAACGACTTGTAAACTTTAACACCACTGCGTTTCAGCCCCAAAATAAGAATTAGTTATAGCTTGATTTCCTACGACATAATGCACCTTCCAGCGATCCGTTACCTGGTACCTCATCCACAATCCAGAGTCGTCGATCGATCCTCTGAAGAATGCTCAAAGGGATGTCAAAGAGATAGGGGAAATGTCGATTCCCTTTCTAGGAGGTGTCCCCAACGGTCTGATCAAGCAGCTTGCAAAGTTCTCGGTTCTGGAATTAATTCGCCTTCAGAATGCCAAGCTTCGAGATACATCTCAATGACCTCTTCCCCATTCCGAATCGCCTCCTCACGAGTTTTGCCATGGGTACAAGGCATAATGACCTTCTCTGTAAACTCGGGAATGGTTACGAGAAAAAGTTGATCTTCTTCCGACCATTGAAGCGTCATCGTGTATTGATTCATGAATCTTGATCCTCTCTTAATGCTTTCAATTCATTTAATAATGCGGCGAGCTGTTTCTCTAAGTAGCGTGCTACATCATCGCCATCTTTGCCTGGAATCGTCAAGGTTTTTCCAATTAAAGGATGTCGCCAACGCTCGTGGCTTCCTTTGCCACGCTTCGGTAGATAAACAAATCCTTCTCTTTCAATTTGTACCTTAAATTCTCGGATTTTTCTGGGCATGTAGACCGTAATGACTTGGCTGCTCTATTCTAGCTAAACTTGTGATCATTAATTACAAGGTTCAATCCTTACCCATCGTAAATCCGTTACCTTAAATTTCATGCACTCAGTCGCTCGATCGGCAACGGCACAATCCGCTCTCTTGTCAACTCCGAAGCATAGGCGATCGCAGCATAAATACTCTGAACTTCAAGTGATGGATAGCTTTCGAGAATTTCTGCGATCGATGCACCAGATCCCGATCGTAAGCCAAAAACAATTCCGCTTGATTCAACTACCGTCAAACCCAACCTCTCACTGCCGTAATTATAATACGGTCAGCATAAAATTCAATGGACCTCTAACAGACTCTCTCCACCGATCTTGTAAAAAACAAACCGATCGGTTCTAATCAAATGAAACATCAAAATAAATCCCGTGACCACACTTTTCGATTCACGCAATCTCAACACTCTCTGGGCTTCCATCATTGCCGAAACCCTCGTGCGTTGTGGATTAAAAACCGCAATCATTTGTCCTGGATCAAGGTCAGCTCCTTTAACTATGGCCTTTGTCCAACATCCACAAATTGAAACCATTCCCGTATTAGATGAACGATCGGCCAGTTTCTTCGCCTTGGGAATTGCAAAACAAACTCATCGCCCAGTTGTTTTGATTTGTTCATCGGGGACCGCTGGCGCAAACTTCTATCCGGCTGTGATTGAAGCTCACGAAAATCGAGTGCCGCTTTTGGTCTTGACTGCCGATCGCCCCCCCGAATTGCGCTACTGTAATGCAGGACAAGCGATCGAACAACAAAAACTATTTGGTAATTTTACCAATTACTCTACAGAATTGGCAATGCCGGAATTAAATGTATCGCGACTACAATATGTTCGCCAACGATCGGCCCAATGCTATCAACAATGTCTCTACCCAATTTCTGGCGTTGTTCATATTAATATTCCATTTCGGGATCCCTTAGCCCCGATCGTAGACCCAGAAATTGAACTTTGGTGCGATCGGCTCCCCGATGATTTCTTTGATCATTTACAACCATTCACCAAACCACAGCTTCACCAATCAATCAAGCTCCCAAATTCAAAACGTGGCATTATTATTGCAGGAGTAGCTCAACCAGAAGCTCCAGAAGCCTATGTTAGAGCGATCGCCCAAATCTCAAAGCTCACAGGCTTTATAATATTAGCCGAAGCCTTATCTCCCGTTCGTAATTATGATCATTTTTGCGATCGTAATCTCATTTCCACCTACGACACCATTTTACGAAATCCAAAATTAGCACAATCATTAAAACCTGACTTCGTTCTTCGCATTGGAGAAATGCCCACTAGTAAAATACTACGTCAATGGTTAGATACGAATCTGATTGAAACCTGGATTATTGACGAAAGCGATCGGTCTCTTGATTCACTTCATGGGAAAACTCATAATTGTTTGACATCTGTAACTAATTTTGCAAATTTATTAGAAAATTCGTCACAAACTCAAGATTTAACCTATTCAAACGCTTGGGAAATAGCAGAAAATCAAACTCGCGAGACGATCGATCGTCTCCTCCAATCCACCACTAATCTTTTCGAGGGCAAAGCCGCTTGGCTCCTCTCGCAGGTTCTCCCATCAAACACACCATTGTTCATTTCCAATAGTATGCCCGTCCGTGATATGGAATACTTTTGGAAACCCAACGATCGCACCTATCAAATATATGTCAATCGCGGCGCAAATGGTATTGACGGCTGTCTGAGTACTGCGATCGGCATTGCCCACAATAATCAGCCGACTGTCATGCTCACAGGCGATCTAACATTGCTCTATGATACGAATGGATTTTTAATTAGACCTTATTTACAAGGTCATCTGACGATCGTATTACTCAACAATAATGGCGGCGGAATTTTTGGAATGTTGCCGATCGCCCAATTTGATCCACCCTTTGAGGAATTCTTCTCCACGCCGCAGAATATTGAATTTGAGAATCTCTGTAAAACCTATCAGGTTGAGTATGAACAAATTCAAAGCTGGGAGCATTTAACCGATCGGCTGAAAACACTCCCCACTCAAGGCATTCGTATCTTAGAACTAAAGTGCGATCGGGGCTTTGATGCCAAATGGCGCAAAGAAAAATTTAGTGCGATCGCGACAGGTTTGCTAGGATTTCTTGCTATGATTCAGGTTAATATTCTCATAGGATTTTGAAAATGACAGTTGATTTGGGTTGCTTATTGGCCTTGGCGTTATGGTCCCTGGTATTGAATCACACGCCTGCTATCGGGA
The DNA here is from genome assembly GCA_026389365.1 of Cyanobacteriota bacterium. Lineage (GTDB taxonomy): Bacteria > Cyanobacteriota > Cyanobacteriia > Leptolyngbyales > Leptolyngbyaceae > JAAFJU01. The sequence goes on along the minus strand of JAPLHZ010000372.1, from coordinate 9,018 downwards.
AAATTAAAGCGATGGGTGGCGAGTGGGCTATGGGCAACCGTGACGAGACCCCAACTGCTGTTGCACCTTGGATTGGTCGAGCCGATCGGGCACAACGCAATCATCATGACAATTTGCCCATGCTAGCGATCGTGATTTTAATTGCTCACATCACCGGACGACATGATTCGACTACAGCGATCGCTTCAGCGGTTATTTTAGTTTCCCGTGTGGGTCATAGTTTGAGCTACATCGCAGGAATTACCCAACTACGGCCTCTATGTTATTTGGTGTCGCTTCTTGGAATGTTTACTATTGTAAAAACGATCGTTTTTTAATTAATCTCGGCAGAATGCTTCGCGATTTGCTAAAGTCTAATTATTTTCAATCACTCGCGAGGAATTGATTATGGTTGCTCTACAAGACAAACCGTTTCGACTGACACCTCAGCAGTTCTTAGAGTGGGAAAAAACTCAGGAGAATCGCTATGAATATGTCAATGGTTATGTGATTGCGATGGCTGGAGGGACGATCGTACACAATGATTTGGCTGTGAGTTTGCTTTTGCTGCTAGCGCCTCACCTTAAATTACGAGGTTGCAAAATTAATTTTGCTGATGTCAAAGTTCAAATTCGGCGGCGCTATCGATATCCAGATTTGGTGATCACTTGTGACGATCGTGATAAGGTAGCAACGCAACTTTTCCAATATCCTAAAGTCATTATCGAAGTTCTATCGCCCAGCACCGAATCAACCGATCGGGGTAAAAAACTACGAGAATATCTATCGATCGATACCCTTCAAGAATATGTTTTAGTCAGTTCCAACGAACCTCTGATCGAAGTTTGCCGACGGAATTCAGACGGTACTTGGCAATATGTTATTTATGAATCTGGGAATGAATTGCGATTAGAAAGTTTAGAATTTACTTGTGCGATCGATGAAATTTATGAATCAATTGTTTTGGATGAGATCGTTGAAGAGGCTTTTGATGTAGAAGAACTAGAAAAATCCTAATTGTTCATCTTCATTTGTATCTTTGTTTATAAGTGACTGATTAACCGATTCAGCTACCTTGCCACCGCCGCGTCGAAGTCCGATCGCAATTTTGCTATGTTTTTCAATTTGGCTCATCACTTGTTTAGCCCGAACAATCACAGACGGCGGTAATCCCGCTAATCGTCCTGCTTCAATCCCATAGGACCGATCGGCCCCACCCGGTTGAACCCGATGTAAGAATACAATTTGATCGGGTAATTCTTTTACAGTCACTTGAAAGTTTGCGACATTCGGTAAAATTGAAGCCAATTCATTTAACTCATGATAATGGGTTGCAAAAATAGTCCGCGATCGAATCTCAGAAGCCAAATATTCCGCCACCGCCCAAGCGATCGACAACCCATCAAAGGTCGCTGTACCTCGCCCAATTTCATCCAGCAATACCAACGATCGGGCTGTGGCATGATTCAAAATATTAGCCGTCTCATTCATTTCCACCATAAAGGTTGATTGCCCGGTTGCCAGATCGTCAACAGCTCCGACGCGGGTGAAGATACGATCGCAAATCCCCAATTTTGCCGATCGGGCTGGAATAAAACTACCAACTTGGGCTAATAATTGAATCAATCCAATTTGGCGTAAATAGCAAGATTTTCCGGATGCATTTGGCCCAGTTAAAATCACTAAATCGGGGACTGATTTTCCCATTCCTAACTTCGTAGAATTCGGGACAAAAAATCCGGCGGGAAGTGATTGTTCAACAACCGGATGACGACCATCTACGATGTCCAATTCTCGCCCTAGATCTTGACCACCCATTTCAGGACAGCAATAGCCTTGGTACACCGCCACTTCTGCCAATCCCGCGAGTACATCTGCTGCCGCGATCGCCTTGGCCGCCGATCGGATTGATTCAGCTTGTTCTCCGACTCGCGATCGAACTTGTGAAAAGATCTCGTATTCAATTCGTCCCAGTTCATCTTTGGCCAAAAGCAATCGACTTTCGCATTCTTTTAACTCGGGTGTGAAATACCGCTCTTCATTGGTGAGGGTTTGTTTGCGAATATAATTGTCAGGAACTTGATCGGCTTTGGCACGGGTAATACTCAGGAAATAACCGAAGTTTTTACTATACCCAACTTTCAATGATGGAATAGCCGTTCTAAGTCGTTCCGTCACTTCAAGATTAGCAATCCACTGTTGGTCATCTTCGACTTGTTTACGTCGATCGTCCAATCGATCGTTAATGCCCGATCGAATTAATCCGCCATCGGTTAGGGAAATGGATGGTTTGTCTACTAAGTGCGATCGGACATCGGCGGCAATCTCGTCTAGATTTGGCGGAACAGATTGTAAAACTTGCAAATAGGGAGACTTCGCCCCACTGACCAACGCCGCTAAGACAGGCAGTTTTTCAAGAGAATCCGCCAATGCCACCAAATCCCGAGGACTAGCGCTCCCCGATCCAGCCCGTCCAGCCAGTCGTTCGAGATCGTAAATTTGTCGCAGGATTTTTTGCAAATCTTCCCGCAAGATCCCATCGTCTACCAATTCCCGTAAGGTCTGCTGTCGTGCTTGGATGCCCATCGGACTTAGCAAAGGCTGCTGCAACCATCGCCGCAATGCCCGCGATCCCATGGGCGTGATGGTCCGATCGATCGCCCATAATAACGATCCATGAAATATCCCATCTCGCTGGGTTTGAGTGATTTCCAAATTCCGTCGAGTCGCACCGTCGAGAACTAAAAATTCCGACAGACTATAAGTAGACAGCAATTGCAGGGGTACTTTGGTGGTCATTTTTGTTGTTTCTGCATCGCGGCCCTGATCCCACGATCGTTCAGATGTCCGTTCCAAATATTCCAGCAATCCCCCCGCTGCCCGTACCGCCAAGGGCAATTCCTCACAGCCCAAGCCTTCTAAGGATCGCACCCGAAACCTAGTCATCAATCGCGATCGGGCTTCCGCTTGGGCAAATCCGCTTTGAGGCCGCAAGGTATAGCAAAATTGAGGCGGCAGACAGCTTGGCAACTGAGGCGACTTTTCACCGGGACGCAACAACCCAACCAAATCAGGCGCATTGGCCGGAACCAGAACTTCTGCTGGCTGGAGTCGTTGAATTTCGTGGGTCAGATTCTCAAGGCCCGTATGTTGGGCGGTGAAAAATTCACCCGTAGAAATATCCGCGTAGGCAATGCCCCAATGATGGTTTGCAATCACCACCGCCGCCAAAAAATTATTCCGCCGCGCATTCAGCATTCCCTCTTCTAGAAGCGTCCCCGGTGTCATTACCCGCGTGACTTCCCGCCGCACCAATCCCTGCGCCATCGCCGGATCCTCGACCTGATCGCACAACGCCACCGAAAATCCTTTTTCCACCAACTGCGCACAATAGCGATCGACTGCATGATGAGGAATCCCCGCCAACGGCACGCGCCCGATCGCCTTCCCCGCATCCTTACTCGTTAACACCAGCTCCAATTCACGAGCGATCGTCACGGCATCTTGAAAGAACGTCTCAAAAAAATCCCCCACCCGATACATCAGCAACGCTTGGGGATACTGGTCTTTTGTCTCCGCATAGTGACGCATCATAGGTGACAACGCCGCCCGATCGACTTGGTTATGATGGGTGTACTTTATGTCGTGTTTGACGAGACGATCGGAGATTTCGAGTGGGGTTTGAGACATAGGATTTGGCGAAACAAGGAGAAATAGATAACTTCAGGTAAAATTTCAAGCAAAAAACGAACCGAACAAGGCGAAAATAGAAGCTGCACTTAATGCTGCACTAATCACTAATATAGATAGCCTATAGATAGCTATATCGGCAGAATTCCTGACGGCCTATCTCGTTCCAATCCCTACGCTACGATAATAACGATATGACGCTGCAATTCTCCACCGATCGTCTCACGATTCGCCCCGCTGAAGAACGCGATGTCATTTGGGGCGCAGATCTGATGTTTTCCGCTGGTTCGGGACTATTTAACTACGTTTTTGCATCCACTCCAGAAAAATCCCTAGACATTTTGCGTCAAGCCTTTAAGGAGCCGGGTCATGCGTTTAGCTATGAATTCGCGCAGATTGTGGAAGTGGACGATGGGGTGGCGGGTATTATGTTGAGTTATCCCGGTCATGTAAAACACCGGGCCGAGGAAAATATTCAGGGAATTATGGCGAAGATTCTTCCGCTGCAACGCGTGCCCAGAATTTTGGTTAATTTGGCAGACTTGAGTCGAATTAAACAAGACGTGAAAGCAGAGATGTATTTTATTTTGAGCCTGTGCATTGCGCCGGAATACCGCGATCGGGGTTTGGGAACGTCGCTGTTGAATGATACGGAATTGACGGCGAAGGAATCGGGCTGTAGTGGTATGGCCTTAGACATTGCCTACAGCAATACCCGCGCCCAGCGGCTTTTCGATCGTCAGGGCTACCACATAACCTGTAGCAAAACCAGTCAACGCTTTGGCTCCATGACTGAGGCGGGTGGCTTGCATCGCATGGAGAAGCCGTTGTGAGTTGGATGGGGGGATGGCGTAAGCGATCGAGTAAAATAGCGGCCCGATTTCCCTGGCTGATGCCGTTGCTAGGCGGAATGCTAATGGCATTGGGTCCGGCTCCTTTGAATCTATGGATTGTGGCATGGGTGGCTCTTGTTCCACTTTGGTGGATAGCAATTGAAGATCGATCGCCCGTCAAGTCGGGAATTCTCTGGGGACTGGCCTATCACGGCATCTCGTTATTGTGGATTACAGGATTGCATCCGTTGACCTCCATGGGCATTTCCGGGGTCACCAGCGTGATAATTGTCGCGGTGGTTTGGCTCTTTATTACCTTTTTTGGTGCAGGTTGCGTTGGTTTGTGGGCAGGCGCGCTGGCTTGGATGACCCAACGACGAATTCATCCGGTCCTTCGGGTATTGAGTGCGGCGGCGTTGTGGTGTGCGATCGAGCAGCTTCGGTCTTATTCGGCATTGGATTGGACTGGGATTGCCTACACTCAAAGTCCAGGAAACTTAGCGATTTTGCATCTGGGTCAGATTTCTGGGAATGCCTTGATTGCAGCGGCGATCGTGGCGGTGAATGGTGCGATTGCTGAATCTTGTTGGTCAACCCGTAATCGATCGGAGGCGCGATCGGAATTTCCCCACCTCACCGTTCTGTTGCCTACGATGTTGCCCGCAATAGGTCTGTTTGCTGCGGCGCATCTGGTGGGTTGGGGCATCTCCCTGAGTACCGTTCCAAGTCAAAGCAATCCAATCCGTATCGGCACGGTTCAAGGCAATATTTCAATCCGGATTCAATCTTCGGCGGCAAGTGGACTGGAGGGGTTCAAACATTACAGCGGCGGGTATGAGACGCTGGTGACTCAGGGCGCACAAATGGTGCTGTTTCCCGAAGGCTCTCTTCCCTTGCAATGGGTTAATTATCCCGATAAACTAATTGCACAAAAAATAAAAACTCTCAAAATCCCTGTAGCTCTCGGAACCTCTGGAATTAGGGGCGATCGGAGGACACAGGCCATGTTTATGTTGGATGAGAACGGCAAAATTACCAGCCAATACGACAAAGTAAAAGTTGTTCCGTTAGGGGAATCGTTACCGTTTGAGGAGATTCTGGGCAAATTTATCAGCAAACTTTCGCCCGCTAGAGACTATCTAATTGCGGGTCAACCCGACCAAATTTTTAAAACACCCTTCGGTCAAGCTGCTATGGGCATTTGCTATGAGTCAGCATTCCCCGATATTTTTCGTCGTCAAGTCCAGCAGGGCGCAACCTTTCTCATCAGCGCTTCAAACCTAGATCCCTTCAGCACCGTTCTGATGGCCCAACATGAAGCCCATGACATCATGCGCGCCATTGAGACCGATCGGCCCATGATTCGGGTCACCAATACAGGCTATTCCGGCTTAATTGAATCTACAGGCCAAACAAAATGGCGATCGCAACCTAATCGCTACGACCTCCACATCAGCGAGCTATCTCCTCGCACTAGTCAGACTCTTTATGTTCGCTATGGCAACTGGATCACGCCATTGCTATTGGGGTTAAGCTTGGCTTTGAGCTTAGGTGCGAGCTTAAGTTCGATCGACCTTACCCGACAAAGATAAGCCCCAAATAAAATAAACCCTTTACACGCGACCGCGTAACATTTGGGCCATCTCGTTCTGTTTCGTCGCCATTTCCAGTGCCACTTCTTCCGTGATGCGGCCTTCTTCGTAAAGCTTGAACAACGACTGGTTCATCGTACACATCCCATCAAATCCACAGCGCGAAATCACCGCTTCAACCTCATCCAATTGGTCGCGTCGAATGTAATCCTTAATCGCGTCGGTATTCAGCAAAATGTCATGAAACGCTGCCCGCTTGCCGTCTGTGGTTCGACATAACCCTTGGGCAATGACACAAACCAATGACTCTGAAAGTGCCATCCGCATCGCTGGCTGTTCTTCAGGTTGGAACAATCCCAGCACCCGCTCAATGGTCTTAACCGCGCTATTGGTGTGCAAAGTTCCCATGACCAAGTGTCCGGTTTGGGCCGCTTTGAGCGCGGTACTGACGGTTTCTTTATCTCGCATTTCCCCCACGAGAATGCAGTCAGGATCTTCCCGCAGTGCAGCCTTCAGGGCATTGTCAAACTTCAGTGTATTGATGCCAACTTCGCGATGTTTGATCAGTGACTTTTGGCTTTTGTGAACAAACTCGATCGGATCCTCAATGGTAATAATATGCTTCGGCATTTCCTTGTTCATGTAATCCACCATCGCGGCCATGGTCGTAGATTTACCCGAACCCGTCGGCCCAGTCACCAGAATCAAGCCCTTGTGATAATGGCAGACATCTCTAAACACAGGCGGCAAATTGAGTTGCTCCATGGTGAGAATTTTCAACGGAATCAACCGCATCACCATTCCCGGACCATGCAAACTATCAAAGATATTAATCCGTACCCGAGCAAAGTCATATTGCGTTGCGCCATCAAAGTCCAGCGTCCGCTCAAATTTTTCCACATCTTCATCGCTTAAAACTTCGCGAATCCAACTATAAAAAGTATTCCGATCGGTAACGGGATACTCGGTCATCAACATTTCACCCCGATCGCGGAATCGCGGAACTTCCCCCACGCCTAAGTGCAAATCCGAAAATCCTTCATCAAAAGCTCGGCGTACAATTTCAGCCAAAGTTGGTGAACCTTGGGACGGACCCGATCGGCCTGTGGCGGAAAACGGAGAGGCTGCACGAGTTGCTGTTGTTGGCGAAATCGGTGCAGACGACGAAATAGGTACTGGCTCAGCCATATTTGGCAGCGAAACTCGCGTCTCCTCCTGCATCGAAGCATTTGGCAGTGGCTGGAGATAAGTCGCATCGCCGCTTCTCGAAGCCATCCCAGGATCTGGGTCTGGCGCTAAAAATGTCGTGGCTTCAGTCTGATCCGGAGCCATAACTACAGACATCACAGGCACACCGCGCATAGGAGGTGGCGGCGCGATCGGCACACGGGGTGGTGGTGGTGGAGTAACGGCGGAACGCTGCAATTCTGGAGTCATAGGGCTAAGTTAAGGATGGGACAATAGCGTTGCCATTACAGTTCCCTTAAAACCTACGATCGGTTTCAGCCAAATGGCTTAGGCTGGCTGATCTATAACGCGAGGTAGGCCCATGCTGTAATTTAGCGCTCGCACATTCAAGTTATAGGAGATTTCTCCAGCTTGCAGCATCGATCGAACAAAATGTTCTAGATCTGAACCAATGCGACGAAGGTTGTAGTCCGTCAGATCTGCCCCGCTGTAGGACTCTACCAACTCATCAAATTTCTGATATACCTTTTGTAAGGTATCCGTAGACCAGACAAACTCATTGTCCGGATCGACATCCATGGTTAGCACAGTGTCACTAGGAATCAGTTCACTATCCTGAATTTCTGCGGTAAAAATATGAATATGTCGAGTTGTAGACTTTAGAATGGTCATCATAAAAATTTACGCGTGATCTGTTTCAGTGGTTCTCTTTAGCTGTGAGTATTGTAAACCGATCGACGACTAATTTGTATCTGATGACTCGTTTCTAAAGATTCTAAAGACATATAGATAGATCTAGATAGATCTCAAGAAAATAGACCCTCCCCAGCCGCTTCGGTACTCGGTTATGCAATTTCTCAAACTGCTTTTCATTCGTCATGCTGAATCCACAGGCAATATTGAAAAACGGATGCAAGGTCAAGGTGAATATCCCCTAACGGAAAAAGGTCAGCAACAGGCGGAGAAGCTAGGTCAGCTCCTTCTGCGCGAAGGCTGGACCCCCTCCCACATCTACAGCAGTCCTCTCCGACGGACACTGCAAACCACCAAAATCGCTCTGGCCCCATTTCAAGACCGATCGCCCGCCTTTGTCCGAGATTGGACCAATAGCGTTAGCGTCGCGGAAGACCCGGAGCCAATCATCATTGCTTACATGGATGACCTGCGCGAATTTCACAATGGTATTTTTCAAGGGCTAACCTGGGTTGAAGCCAAGGCCCGTCATCCTGAACTCTGTGCCAAGCTTGAATCAACCCCTGAATGGATCCAGGTTCCCGAAGCAGAATCGTTAGTCGAGATTCGCGATCGTGCCCACCGTTTTATTTGCAAAATTCTCAACCGCCACAAAAATAACGATAAGTTGTGGATCGTTAGTCACAGCGGTTTCCTGCCCCATCTGATTGCAGAGCTTTTGGGTATGGATCGATCGTGGCGAATTTCGTCTCACAATACGGCCATGTTTGAATTTTGGATCGATCGGGACAGGTGGCATCTACAAAATGAGAATCGGCTAAACACGGATCTTTGGCAAATTCGACGGTTTAACGACTATCGTCACTTGATGGACGACTAATCAGAAAATTCCAAATCCAAACTTTAATAGACATTATCGGAAATTGAGATGGTAATGTTAATTATCAATCTGTACAGTCGGCTGGATCAGAGGGGGGACAGGACATGAAAATGAGCTACCAAGCGCTAAAGGATAAGCCCAAAACCCTGCAAAGTCTGACGGG
>JAPLHZ010000265.1 GCA_026389365.1 Cyanobacteriota bacterium | reverse complement strand
CGTTTTCCCGCACTACGCCTTGTATCAGTCAAAGCTGAGAAGGCTTCGACAATGGCGAGTTCGGACATGAAACCCTCAAGTTTAGGCGAGATTAGTTGACTAGCATATCAGTGCCTAGACGAGAATGAAATAGCCCTGGATCTGGAACTACATTTGTTATCACCATTCCAACGATCGCTGCGCCAGTTCAATAGATTTAATCCGATCGCATCCTGTAGCTGCGTTTGTTTTGTTGAAGATTTTACGCACACAGGGAGAATAGAGTAAAAGAGTTGTCTACCTATTCTTTAAATCAATTGTTCCCCGATCGTAACCCTACTTCCATTTGCAAAATCCCACCCTGATTGAACCTTCTTCCCCGACAATTGAACTTCTCTCAAAAACAAATAGCCATCACCAGTTTGGACAATTACCCCGCGATTTTTAATTACGGCAACAATAGTTCCTGAAGGTTGAATCTGAAGGGGTTCGATCGCATCATACAATAATTGAAATTCAGGCAAGAGTTGCGATCGGGTTTGGTCGGTTAAAGGAACGGTTGCAATTACTTTTAATGCGGCATTACGGAATGTAGTACTACAACCGGGATAGAAGCCCCGTATTTGATTATGCAATGCGATAGCAGACTTCGACCAATTCAAAATGTAGTCTTCTTTTTTAACCAACGCAGCATAGGTCGCAGAATCATTATCCTGAATTTCAGGCTGAAGTTCTCCCTTGGCTAACTTTGGTAGTGTTTCAATTAGCAAAGTGGCTGACATCGTAGAAAGACGATCGGCAAGTTCATGGGCATTTTCTAGTAGACCAATGTCTAGGCTTGATTTTAATAACATCGTCCCCGTATCCATCCCAATATCCATTAACATTGTCGTCATTCCCGTTTGCGATTCACCATTTACCAAACATTGCTGAATGGGGGCCGCCCCTCGATAGGCTGGGAGCAATGAGCCATGACCATTGATACAACCAATTTTTGGCATATCTAAAATTTCTTGGGAAAGCAATTGACCATAGGCCACAACTACGAAAAAATCGGCTTCGTAAGCTCTCAGTTGATCCAGCGCATCTAGGTCTTTTTTGATACGATCGGGTTGCAAAATTGGAATATTTGCGGCTAGTCCAGCAGCTTTTACAGGCGACGACGACAGTTCTTTTCCTCGTCCACGGCGTTTATCGGGCTGAGTCACAACAGCAACCACATCCATTCCCGCATCCGCCATCAACGCCTCCAGACTCGCCACGGCAAACTGCGGTGTTCCAAAAAATACAATCTTTAACATTGTTCACTCTTCAAAATTATTCACTCGATCGTCCACTAATTCGCAATTTGTAATTCATTGCTTCCATAATTTATCCTATCCTGTAGAAGCCTCCTCTCAACCTAAAACACCCCCAGTTCTGATTATGAAACCTACCTTTATCGACCCAGAAACCTGGGAAAAAACTAATATTCTGATGCAACCTGCGTTCATTCGGTTGCTCGATAATATTCGTAAGCTGACCGACGAATTGTCCACTTGGAAGACTAGCTATGAGGAAACCCTGGTTTGGGATGCGGATATTTCTGAAGAACAACGGGGTCGCATTGGGTTGCTTCAGCAAGAACTCAAAAGCACCACCGACAACGATCGGGCCTATGACATTGAGCAGATCCTTGAAACGCTCCCAAAACCCTATCCTGCCTACGAATGGAAGCTCGAACGAGGTGAAGAACTCGTGACGATCGATGTGTGGGAACTCTGTTATAAAATTTGTTTTACCCTCAACTATGACCCCAGAATCGATCGTCCAGCACAAGTGGATAATACGCTGTTTGATGGCGATGAGGTGGATTGGATCAGTTTAGATCAGAAAGCAAAACACCTTGTCACCGACATTTTATCGCATCTTCCAACGCTATCCTAAGATAGGATGAAGGTTGAATAGGTAGGGTAAGAAATATGGTTTCGGCACTTATAGTTTTGGAAGAATTACGATCGATTCAAGAAACACAAGGCGCGATCGTTGACAATGATAATATTGTCGTAACGTTCAATAATGACGAAGTTGCTTACGAATCTGCCCGATCGGGTGTCGCTCTTCATGACCAAAGCCATTGGAATCGCATTGAAGTGAGTGATCAACACCGTCTTGATTTTCTCCATAATCAAAGTACCAATGGGTTCAAATTGCTTAAACCCGGTGAGACGTGCGATACAACATTTCTAACCTCCACCGCCCGCACCATTGATTTAGCTACGGCATTAATTTTAGAGAATACTGTTCAATTGCTCGTTTCTCCAGGAATGGCACTGAAATTGATCGCATTTCTCGATCGGTTTATCTTCTTTTCCGATCGGGTCACACTCACAGATATCACCGCAACGACTACAACATTTAGTTTAATCGGTCCAACCTCTGCCACTGCATTAAAATCAATTGAAATTCTCGCGCCAGAATCGGGATACATCAATGCAGAGATTGGAGATACTCCAGTTCAAATCATTGCGGGCAGCGGCTTAGGTATTCCGGGATATAGACTAGTAATGGTGGTGGAGAATGCCGCGATCGTTTGGAAAACATTATCAGAAATTGCCACTGTTTTGGGAGATCGTCCCTATCAGCGACTACGCATTGAACAGGGCCGTCCGATGCCGGGTTTTGAATTAACTGATGATTACAATCCATTGGATGCGGGGCTGTGGAATACTATTTCATTCAATAAAGGTTGCTATATTGGTCAAGAAACAATAGCGCGACTGGATACTTACAATGGTGTCAAACTGAATCTTTGGGGTATGAAACTCTCTTCTTCTGTCCCGTTGGGTTCCGTTATTTATTCGGATGATACTAAAGTTGGGACAATTACCAGTATCTATGAATTCGAGAGTGGAAGTGCGATCGCGATCGGTTATATCCGAGTTAAGGCAGGTGGTGCGGGGCAGGTGGTGACGGTAGAGTCTCAAACAATAATGCTTGAAGATCTTGCATTTCAATCTCGTCTTAAAGTTGTCTAAATGAGGAGAAAGTATGGTTGCTTTGGCGAATACCTATTCTAGAATGACTCCTGAAGAGTTCTTTGCTTGGGAAAAGAACCAGGAAACTCGCTATGAATATGTCAATGGTGATGTAATTGCTATGGCAGGCGGAACGATCGCTCACAATGATTTAGCGGTGAGTTTGATATTACGACTAGCTCCCCATGTCAAATCACGCGGTTGTCGAATTAACGTCGCTGATGTGAAAGTGCAAATTCGACGGTGGTATCGGTATCCAGATTTAGTGGTGACCTGTGACGATCGGGATAAACGTGCAGTCAATCTATTTCAATACCCAAAAGTGATTGTCGAGGTTCTATCTCCCAATCAGGGCTATTTCATTCTAGACAAGCAGTTAGGATTGGCGTTAGTCTACGGATGTATACTTTAGCAGGTAGTAGACTTTATTTTACAAAAGGGTGAAAATGGGAGGAAAGAATTTAGGTTTTCCCATAATGATCCAATTAACGTTCACAGATGAAGAAATAGAAAAACTACACTACGAAAGATTTCATCAT
>JAPLHZ010000020.1 GCA_026389365.1 Cyanobacteriota bacterium | reverse complement strand
CTGTGAACTGGGCCATCTTCAATTCCTTCGCCATTACGTTAGCCAGACGCGGAGGCTACCGTACCGTACCGGATGCCCTCAGAGCTTGGGCTAATATGCTCGACAATGTTTATCTTTTCTTTGTATGAAACCACCCTGCCATGTGCCGATCGATGCGGGCCATCAAACCAAATGTGTGGGTTTAACTCAGACTCAATACTTAAAACTCGTGAATTATGTAAGGCGATCGTTTCGGGATGAAAAAATCGAGCGGATTCAAGATGGCTTTGTCGATGCAGCGGGGTTTTATGAAGCCACCGGATTTTATTCACTTGCCCGCACTTGCAATGACTGGGTAGCGGACGCATTGAATGCTGCCGATGTGACAACCCCGTTATGGTCAGGGTTGTCCGGTCCCGTCATGAAGCAGCTAGGAGATGGTGCATTGATGCCTTAAAAAGACTCTAAATCTCAACTTGCCCTGCAAAAACACGTTCCGCTGGTCCGGTCATAAAAATCCTGTTGTCGCTGGCCCACTCAATTTTCAATGGCCCACCTGGTAGCTCAATGGTGCAAATCCGATCGGCTTTATCATTCAAAACCGCCGCGACAAGCGTTGCACAAGCCCCCGTTCCGCACGCCAAGGTAATGCCCGCACCGCGTTCCCAAACCCGCATTTTTAGAGAATTTCGGCTGACGACTTCGACAAATTCAGTATTCGTTCGTTGTGGGAACGCGACATGATGTTCAAACAGTGGGCCAATTTTTTCCAGATCGATCGTCGCCACATCCTCCACAAAGGTCATGCAATGGGGGTTGCCCATGCTGACACAAGTGACGCTCCAAACCTGGCCGCCCACCTCTAACGTCTGAGCCACAACCGTATCACCGCCACCAACAAGAGTCGTAGGAATTTGTGCAGGTGCTAGGCGAGGACAGCCCATATCTACGGTGATTTGGCCGTTTGCTTCGAGTTTGGGCGTAATCAATCCGGCTAAGGTATGAACCGTGTAACTTGACTTTGCTTGCGCACCTTCGAGATCCCCCAAAAATCTCGCCATACACCGAATGCCGTTGCCACACATTTCTGGCTCGGATCCATCGGAGTTGTAAATGCGCATGGTATAGTCAGCACTATTTTGACCGGGTAGCGCAAAAATTACGCCATCGGCTCCGATGCCAAAGTGACGATCGCAGAGTTTTTCGGCTTGTTCCGGAGTGACGATCGGCTGAGGGCTATGGCGATTATCCACCAAGATAAAATCGTTGCCGAGGCCGTGATATTTCACAAAGGATAATGTCGTCATGGTGCTGTGTTGATTTTTTTGGATTAGGTTTAGAGCAAATTGTAACGGGGCGTGGGCTGTAGACCCAATTTCTCGGTAAACTGGGGGCAAAGTTTACGGCTAAAAATTTGCTATGAGTACTGAACTAGAAACGTCACTGCCCAGTGTTCGCCAAGTCCAAACCCTAATTAAAGATGGCAATGAGGTTGAACTCAAGCTCGTTACGGGTGATTTATTAACGGGAAAAGTACGTTGGCAAGACCCGTTTTGCATTTGCTTGCTGGATCACTATGACCAACCTACGGTGATTTGGCGATCGGCCTTAGTTTACATGAAGCCAAAGCAACTCTAAAAAGTAAATCTAAGACTTCGCCCAAGACTTTAATACCCGATCGCAGGCGGCCTGAAGATCTTGAGTCACCTGCTCAATCGACTGGTTTGCATCAATCTGAATAAACCGATTGGGATTTGCGAGTTGCTGTTGTTGATGCAGAGCCGCAAACCCCGCTCTCACGTTTTGGTGGAATTGCAAATCTGCTTGCTCAATCCGATCGTGGGTTCCCCTGGCCTGTGCCCTGGCCAAACCAATCTCTGGATCGAGATCAAGCCACAACGTCAAATCCGGCTCTAAGCCACCCGTGGCGATTTGATTTATCTCCTTTATCAGAGTCTGGTCTAAGCCCCGTCCATAGCCCTGATAGGCCACAGTGGACGCGGTGTAACGATCGCATAGAACTAACGCCCCATTTGCTAGCCAAGGTCGCAGCCAAGCTTCCACATGTTGGGCACGATCGGCAGCGTAAAGCAGCAGCTCAGTCCGATTTTGCATCTCTTCATCGCCATCAGGCGTCAGGAGAACTTGACGAATTTGTTGACAAAGTGGGCTGCCGCCCGGTTCACGGGTACGTTTTATTTCAGTAAAGCCAAGGTCCGATCGTTGGCAGAACCAAGCTTCAAGGGATTGGATTTGGGTGGTTTTCCCGCACCCTTCCCCGCCTTCCAATGCGATGAATTTTCCGTTCATGCTGCCAATCTCCCGAATCCGCCCTAGATTTCAGAAGTTTACCTTGTCTCAAGTCCTGAATTTGACTTGAACCGAATGGAGGCTTTGCCGTATCGTGTAGACGGTATTCGTTACGACTTGTCTGGCAGGTTGGAGGTTCAGTATGTCTCGGTATCCCGCTTTATTTACATTGGGAATCAAAATTGGAGATCTCCATGCAAGCCTAAAAAAAGTGTTTGAGAGTTGCGACCTCAACATGATTTATGACACGCCGGAGTATGTGATGGCGCGCGAAATTCCGGGGAAGGTGCCCTTTGCAAAGCTGGTGACGGTAGAGGTCTTGATCGATCGGACAAGAGCCACATCAGATGCCGTACAGCTCAAACTGGTCGTGAAAAATGAAGAGTTACCGCTTCAATCGGGAAATCATTGTGCGGTGATGTTTGAGGTAATTAATGCAGCGATTAATGCCGGGGAAGACTGGACGGTGTTGGAGAGCTTCACCAGTGAGGAAGAGGCTCGGTAGGTGGAGATCCGTGAGTTGGGGATGAAAAATAACAGCCTGCGGGAATCAGAAAACTAATGGATTCGTGCAGGTGATGGAGTTAAAATCTGATAACGGCGATTACGCACTGGCCGTGTCGTCACTGCCATCGTTGTCTTCATTTAAAAAAATATCATCATCGTCTTCGGGATCGCCAATCATGCCGGGACTTATCAACGTAATGTCGAACTCATCCGGCGGTACGGTGTGAATTTGTTCACGCTTCAGAAGATAGTAGATAGCCCGAACGTCGGGACCAAAAACAACTTCGTCAGAATTTTGTAAATCGTGGGACTGGAGCTTGCGGCCATTGACCAACAGGCCATTGGCACTGCCTTGTCCCCGAAGATTGCCATCCACAATCCGATAATAATAAGAGCCATCTTCTTTGGGAAGTTGAACCAATGTGGCATGACGACGGGAGACAAATTGAGACACTAAACGAACATCACACCTTGGGTCGCGTCCGATCGAATAGACCGGCCCATCAAGGTTAAATTCCCGACGACCCTTATCATCTTCAATGATAAGCATATGGTTATTTTGCTGTTCTGAAGGCATGACGGCTGATCTATCCAAGATGTGTGTGAAGATATTTCAATTAGACTACGATTTCGTAAGACTTTGAGATGATTTTAAAAGATCGTTATGGGATCAAGCAACGCTAAAACGAATTGTCAACTATCTCGCCCAATAACGCAAAAGAATCGAATTCCCCACAACTGTGATTGAACTCACCGCCATTAAGATGCCTGCTTGTCCGGGGGTCAGAACAATTTTCCAGATCGGTAACAGCAATCCGGCAGCAACTGGAATTGCAATGATGTTGTAAATCATTGCCCAACCCAGATTTACATAAATAGTTTTTAATGTCATCCGACTCAGGGTCAGCGCCGCCAGGACATCAGAAAGACGATCGCGCAATAAGACAATCCCAGCAGTTTCGGATGCAACGTCTGTTCCGCCTTTCAGTGCAATGCCCACATCCGCTTGAGCCAAGGCAGGTGCGTCGTTTATGCCGTCTCCAACCATGGCGACACAGTGACCGTTTTGCTGCAATTTGGCGATCGCGTCGGCTTTTCCTTGGGGCAGGACTTCGGCGATGATTTGGTCGTGCGGGATGCCGACTTGGGTTGCAATCGATCGGGCCACGGAGAACCGATCGCCCGTGAGCAGCATGACCCGCAGTCCTTGATTTTGGAGCGCTTGAATGGTGTCGTTGGCTTCGGGACGTAGAGTGTCGGTGACGGTAATTAAGCCCAGGAGTTGACGGTCTTGGGCGATAAAAATTACAGTTTTGCCCTCTTTGCCAAATTGCTCGGCTTGTTGAAGAACTGGGGATTCGATCGTAACGCCCGCCGCCATCAGCCAAGCACTTGTCCCTAATTTGTAGGGCTGATTTTCCACCGTTGCCTGGACACCACAACCTGCAATAGTTTGGCTATCGTGCATTGAGAGTAGATCGAGCTTAATATTTTGGGCGGCGGTGAGAATGGCGACGGCGAGGGGATGTTGGGTACCAGATTCGAGGGTGGCAGCGAGTTGGAGGAGACGATCGGGGGTGAGGTTTGGGGCAGTGGGTAAGATATCTTGAATCTGCGTGCAGCCCAAGGTGAGGGTGCCTGTTTTATCGAAAACCACCGTATCGAGCCGTTCCACCTGCTGCAATACATCCCCGCCCCGAATTAATAATCCTCGCTGTGCGCCTAAGCTGGATCCGACGATTAATGCAGTCGGAGTCGCGAGACCGAGGGCACAGGGACAGGCGACGACCATTAGTGAAATGGCGAGTTTGAGACTCATTAGCAGCGGCGATGGCGGTAGGCGATCGATTCCAGGCATTCCAGCCATTCCGGGCATTCCAGCCATGTGGTCCATTCCAGCCATCGCACTTTGGCTGTCTAGCAATAGGGATTGACCAAAACAATACCAACCTAAAAACGTCAATACTGATAGGGTCAGCACAATGTAGGTGAAATATCCGGCAATCCGATCGGCCAGTTGTTGCACAGGCGCACGGCGAGTTTGGGCATCTTCAACCCATTGAATAATTTTCGCAAGCTGAGTGTTGCTACTCAGTTGGGTGATTTCTAAGGTAATTAAGCCCGATCGATTTAGGGTTCCGGCACTTAGTTTGTCGCCGATGGTTTTTTCAACTGGAATCGCTTCTCCGGTCAACATCGATTCGTCAATGGTGCTGCTTCCCAAAACTAAAACGCCATCAACCGGAATCTGTTCTCCCGGCAAAACCTGTACCCATTCCCCAAGTCGCAAATGTTCCACCGGAATCACGATCGCTTCGCTGGGATTCAGGCTCGGATTCAGGTTTGGATTGAGAGCGCTGAGGGTCTTCTCGTCACTGGCGATCGTAGTGGCGATCGTGGTGTTGCGGACGAGTCGTGCGGTTTGGGGCTGGAGCGCAATCAAGGCTTGAAACGATGACAAGGCTTCACGTCTGGCCCAGGCTTCTAACGATCGTCCAAGCAAAATAAACCCAATTAACATGACGGGTTCATCAAAAAAGCACTCCCAACCGATCGTGGGATAGACCAAGGCCACCAAGCTAGTTCCAAAGGCGAGGAGGGATCCTAGGGCGATCAAGGTATTCATGTTGGGCGAATTTTTGAATAGCCCCTTTAGGCCATCGCGCAAGATTTCCCGTCCCGGAATAAATAACGCCAGTCCCGCCAGCACCGCATGAAACCCGTCATTTCCCAGCCCCGGCAACGGACGACCGACGGCATGACCCAAATGTCCTGCGCTGGAGACTAGGACTAGGGTGAGAGCGATCGCGAGGCGTTGACGTTGTTTTGAGGCTTGTTCCGTGCGGCGTTGGGTCAGGGCGGCGAGTTGGTCGGTGCGACGTTGGCCGATTTGGTGCGATCGGGCGGTGGTAGGAAATCCGGCTTGAGTGAGAGCGACGGTTAGGACTTCGGGGGTCAGGGTGGGAAGGGCCGTGACGGTAGCGACTTCGGTAATTAGATTAACGACGGCATCCTGAACGCCAACTTGTTGCTTGAGCTTACGGGTAACGGCGCTGACGCATCCTGCACACATCATGCCGCCGACATCAAGGGTGATGGTTTCCGTGGGAATGATGGGGAGCGATCGTTCAGCGGTGGCAATCATAGTGACTCGATAGGGGGGAACAGCTTAGGGGGAGGGTGGCTTGCGAGATGATTAGTCGTCTGGATCTGTGGTCGATCGATCTTTTGGTTTAAATAATCCTAGTTTCCATGCGGCAAAAAAGGCGATCGGTCCGGCGGCGATCGGGCCACTCAACGTAGGATCTATATTCAGTGTAGAGAATGCATTGAAATAGGCCATGCCAATACAAAAACAAATCATAAAATTACCGATTTGCTTCCGATTTACGTTGGGTGGTTTGGGTTCGACCATAGTTTTAACTTCCTTAACTCAGGGGATTAACTATCGTCCGGCACTGCCCAAAACAAACAGACTGATCAGCGTCCCACTATTCCAAAGACTATGGAGCATCATGGACGTAAGTAGATTTTTGGTACGGGCGTAGACAAATCCAAGCAGAATACCAAGAACCGTCAAGGGCAGGACTTCCGATAGGCTCAGATGAACCAACGCAAAGATAAAACCACTCAAGACAATGGCCGTTGTTGTACTGAAATATCGGGTTAACGATGGCAACAAAAATCCGCGAAATAAGAGTTCTTCAAAAATTGGGGCGGCGATCGCAGTTGTAATAAAAAATAATCCCAGTGCGATCGGATCTTTGCTCCCCAACAACAACGGAAGCAATGGATTACTGCCGCCTTGACCTTGCCAAATCTGACTATTAAGAATGCTCACCCCCAGCACTAAAGGGAAAGCCACGAGATAGCCGCCCAATCCCCAGGGCAACCAATTGCCTTTGAAATTAAAGCGAAACCAATTGTCTTCTAAGGGCAAATGGGGCTTGATGGTTAAATACAACACCGTCAAGGCACCGCCAGCCAGTGCTCCGTAGGTTCCGAGTACTCCCAAGCCTTGCAATATATCAGGACTAATATCAAACTGAATTTTCAAAACTTGCAGGCCCGATCGGATCAAGGGCGCAATCAAAAACCCAACAATCAATTGCCCGACTAAGAAAAACCCGGCCACCATGACAAGCCAGGTATCTTCCCAATCCCAAGGTACGGTCCATTTGGTTTCATTCAAACCCGCAATCCAACTGTCTTTACCTTTGACCAATCGCTGACCGATTACGCCAAGGAATAGCAAAATTCCTGTGCCGATCGATGCTGTTGCTGTGATGCCTGTGATGCTGAGTTTAACGAGGACGGATTGAGCGGTGATTTGTTCTTTGGTTTTGAGTGCAGCGCGTTTATCCTCTTGTTTATTCACCGTGTAGAGCCGATCGAAGGCCGCATAACGATACCAACCTTCGAGGGTATTCAGCCGATCGGTCGCATTCGGAGAAACTTGGGGCGGATCATTCCATAGTCCCGTCAAAATCCGTGAGAGTTGTTGGGCGCTGGCGGAGGTCTTAGAATCGGTCGCTAGCTCGGTCCAGAGTTGTTGGGCGCTTTCCAGTTTGCCATTGCGAGTTTGCAGTAATCCAAGCCGCAGTGTTAGATCTTCGAGATTGGTTTGTTGTTTGATTTGTTCAGTTTTAGCTAGGGCGACCCCGTTGGCATTGTTAGCGGTGTTAGCGGTTTCAAGCTGGGCGGCGATCGTTTTTAGACTCGATTGCACTTGTCCGCGAGACTCTTGATATACAGTTGCTGCCGCGATAATGGGTGAAGTGGATTCCTCCACCATTTTTTTGAGCTGTACGCTAGTGTCATCACTGCCGTCAGTGCGCAGTTCGGCCAAGTGTAATCGCAGGTCAGATTCATAAAGCGCCAGACGGCTATTGAATTGAGGTTTGCTAAAACTTTCAACTAGATCAGTGCCCATGATGAGAAGCGCGATCGCCGTTAGTCCAATAAGAAAAATCCGTTTCAACGTCATGAAGCGCCCTGACCTAGTGAATAAGTTCTAGTGAATAAGTTGAAAAATTTAGTTGAGAAACGGGAATTTACATTAACGATCGGATCGCCTCAATCCGTTTACGATTCACACCCAAATCAGATTGGCCTAACCGAGATGCCGATCGGGCTTGCACAGTTTGCGACGTTTCATCCACATAAAATTCCACATCATCCACAAATCCCATTAATGAAGACGTGAATTCCGCATAGAGATAATTTTCCGTTTCAGAAATCACCACAGCACCGGGTTGTGCTAAGACAGCAGCTTTCAGGGTTGCGATCGTATTTCCGCCGAGGAATTTTAGCGGCTCAATCTGGTGTTCGGTATCGGTTGAAGAGGTGCTGACACAGTTGGGAGAAGCTGGACAGGCGGCGAGTGTGCCATTGCGAACGCCCAGATTGTCTGGACGTGTACCTGAGAATTTAAACATGAATGCCTCCGCCGGAGTGATGGTGAACCAGAGCAAAAGTAATGAGACTGCTACAGAAACGAAACCACGAAATAGAAACTGCATAACAAAAACAGGATTAAGTACAACTAGACTAAGAACTAATCTTCACGCCGTCAGTATCTAATTGTAGAACGATCGCCAGGGTTTCGATACCCACAGACTCCCAGGTTTGTTTCATGGCCTGAGCGACATTCTGGGCTGAAGGAAGATTACTCAAGGCCAATAGGGTTGGACCTGCGCCGCTAATGACAACACCGTGGGCACCTGCTGCGATCGCCGCTGCTTCTACAGAGTCAAAATTAGGAATTAATGCTTTACGGTAAGGCTGATGCACTTTGTCTTGTAGTGCAGCCTTGAGCCAGTCCGGGTTTCCGGTGGATAATCCCTGCATCAACAATCCTAAATGAGCCATATTAAATACTACGTCCGATCGGCTGTAGGTCGCAGGTAACACTTGGCGGGCGGCGGCGGTGGAGAGTTCAAAAGCAGGAATGGCAACGATCGCAATAATGGACGCGTGCCAACTTAATTCACTGACTTCCCAGTCGCGATCGATTCCACTGGCCGACAACCGACAACCGCCGAGCAATGCAGGAACGACATTATCAGGATGACCTTCAATTTCGGTGGCCAAGTCAGCAATTTGTTGCCTTGACAACGGCTGACCTGCCAACTCATTCGCCCCCACCAAACCACCGACAATAGCCGTCGCAGAGCTTCCCAATCCCCGCGCTAGAGGCACATTCATTTCAATGTCGATTTTTAGTTTTGGAATCGGTTGATTGAGTTTGCGATAAAACGTTTCCATGGCTTGAACCACCATGTTGTCTGCATCACGGCTCACCCGATGCTCATCAACCCCTTTAACCGTAATTTCTAATTCATGACTAGAATCGACAGGCAATTCTGAAAATGTGAATTGGTTATACAACGTCAATGCTGCACCCAAACAATCAAATCCCGGCCCAATATTTGCCGTCGTTGCGGGAACTCGAACTGTTACCGACATAATTCCCTATCCTCTCAGTTGTCCGATTAAATGCGCCATTTCTGGCAAAATCAGCTTTTCCATGGCCAATTTTACGGCTCCCGATGAACCCGGCATTGAAAATAAAATTTGATTGCCGATCGTCCCTGAAACGGCCCGAGATGCGATCGAGCGTGAACCAATTTCGGCATAACTCAACATCCGAAACAATTCACCAAATCCCGGTAAGGTCTTGTCGAGCAGAGATACTATGGCATCGTAAGTTGTATCGCGAGGGGAAATTCCGGTTCCGCCATTGAATAACATCACCTCAATATCCGATCGCTGCTGAAGAAACGCGATCGCGGTCCGTAAATCATCTGGCTCATCTTTCAGCACTTTATAGAATCCAACCCGATGGCCGGACTCTGATAAGAGCTGTTGAATCAGTTGGCCGCTACGATCGGTTTCCTTGGTGCGAGTATCACTCACGGTGATGACAGCGCAGGTGATGACGGGAAGAGTGCGATCGGGATGGGGCTGAGTCACAATGAATTACGAGTCTTCTTTTTTGGTTAGACCTAAGCCATTTTTCTCAGAATAGCGCTCCATAAACCGAATAAACCGATCCCAGCCTTCGGGCGATCGGATAATGTAAAGCACTTCTAGAGCAAACGGTTGACCATTGACGAACCGTGCATTCACGTCCTTGGTAGACATTTCGCCTTCTTCATCCACCATGTACAGCCCGCTAATGCCATCAACATTTTCGCCCGTCAATGCCTTCGGATTTTCAAAAACAAATGACGCAGTGCCCTTGGATCCGTCCTTGCTGCGGGTGAGCTTAATGGTCGGCACGACAGGTTCGTCAACGCCGGGGTAAAACTGCATGGTGGCCATAATTTTACGAGGTGCGATATTTAATAATGGAACATCTTACGGTTAAGTAAGGGTTTTCATTCTCCCACCAAACTGGACTCTCATCGATCCCCAATGTAAATTTTTTCTAGGGCGATCGGTCTAGAATTCGATTTTTCGATTGGCTTTTGGCTGGTGTAGGATGAGGAAGTGATTTTGAAGTCATTGTCTCACCTATGCCGACCCCACCGCCAAAAGAAACCCTCAGCGATGATCCAACGCGTAAACCGCCGACTCCCTTGCGTTGCATACTGGGGGCGATCGTGGCTGGATTTATTGGGTCTTTAATGTGGCAATTAACCAATTCGATCGCCATTAGTTTTGCAACTACCCCCATTGATTCGCCCAATATGATCGTCATTCGGATGTCCACCGCCGTCAGAACCTTAGTGGTTGGGATGAGTTCTCTTGGAACTGGAATCTTTGCCTTGGCTGCCGTCGGATTGACAGGATTAGCAATTCAATTGATTTTAACTAAACCACAACAGGAAGAAACTGAATGACAGTAGGCGTTTGGGTATTGGGCGATCAGCTTTGGTTAGAGCAAGCTGCGCTACAAAATACTAAACAAAAAAATATTGAACAATCTACGCCTATCATTCTAATTGAATCAATCGATCATATTCGCGTTCGGCCTTACCACCAACAAAAACTGGTACTAGTCTGGTCTGCCATGCGTCACTTTGCCGAAACACTGCGCGATCGAGGGTTTGACGTGACGTATTGTGAATGCGATCGGTTTTCTGAAGGCTTGCGAGAGTGGATTGAATGTCAGGACATTACAGAATTACGAGTGATGGCTCCAGCCAATAAACCTTTTGCAAATTTGATTGCAGATCTTGAGCTTTCCTGTGAGATTAAGCTAGTTCCAAACAATCAATTCATGTGGACTGAAGACGATTTTAAAACCTGGGCTGCACCTCGAAAACGATTGTTAATGGAAGACTTTTATCGAGAAAGTCGGAAGCGCTTTGATTTGCTAATAGATGAGACGGGTAAACCTGTGGGTGGGGCATGGAATTTTGATAAGGAAAATCGTAAGCCTCCCAAGAAAAATGATCCTACCTTCAAACCTCCGATCGCGAAATGGTTTAAACCCGACGAAATCGTTCAAACAGTACTCAAAAAAGTAAAAACTCTATCGCAGTCAAACCAAATCAAAACCCATGGAAGCGCTGAAGAATTTGGTTGGGCCGTCAACCGATCGCAAGCCCTACAAGTCTTAGACACCTTCATCGAAACCCGACTTTCCACCTTTGGACCCTACGAAGATGCGATGGTAACGGGTCAAGATACGCTATGGCATTCAATGTTATCGCCCTATTTGAATTTGGGTTTATTGACTCCGATCGAAGTCGTAAAGCGGGTTGAATCTGAATACAATTCTCGGGATGATCTAGAAATTAATAGTGTAGAAGGATTCATTCGGCAGGTGATTGGTTGGCGGGAATATATGCGGGGGATTTATGCGTTTACTAGCGACGACGATCGTGAAATTCCCTACGCCGAATCGAATTGGTTTAATCATCAGCAACCATTGCCAGATTTCTTTTGGGATTCAAACAAAGCAACAATGAATTGTTTAAAGCAATGCCTCAGCCAAGTCGAGCGCACGAGCTACAATCACCATATTCAACGCTTAATGATTTTGAATAATTTTGCCTTAATTGCAGGCTACAATCCCCAAGAAATCGAGAACTGGTTTCACTCGGTTTACATTGATGCCTACGATTGGGTGATGCAAACGAATGTAATTGGAATGGGACAGTATGCCGATGGCGGATTGCTCGCTTCAAAACCTTATGCGTCTTCTGCAAACTACGTCAATAAAATGAGTGATTATTGCAAAGGTTGTCAGTATGATTTCAAATCGCGGATTGGTGAAAAAGCCTGTCCGTTTAATTATTTTTATTGGGACTTCCTCGATCGTCACCGCGAAAAGCTATCAACCCAAGGCCGGATGAGTTTTATTTTAAAAAATCTCGATAAGATGGCAGAGGTTGAATTAGAACAGATTAGAGAATTGGCGCGATCGTGGCATGAGCCTTAACCGTATTCAGGAATTAAAATTACTCTAGTAACTTAGGCACCGGATCATAACCGCCTTCGCAGAAGGGATGGCACCGACAAATGCGTTTTGTGCTGAGCCATGAGCCTTTAAGTGGACCATGAATATCGATCGCATCTAAGGCATATTGAGAACAGGTTGGAATAAATCGGCAGGACGGCGGTGTGAGGGGCGAGATGAAGAGTCGGTAGCCTTTTACTAGGGCGAGTAAGAGAATTTTCATGATTGGGCTAGACTAGTAGACGAATTGTTTTGCGAGGCTTGGTGATGGCTTTTGATTATCCTGATACTTTACGATATACCGATACTCATGAATATGTGGGGTTAGAGGGAAATACCGCGATCGTGGGCATTACGGCATTTGCGATCGACCAACTCGGCGATATTGTCTTCCTAGAATTACCGGAAGTCGGAACGGATGTCATTAAAGGCGACAAGTTTGGAACCATTGAATCGGTGAAGGCCGTGGAAGATTTGAAATCCCCAGTGACGGGCAAAATTGTAGAAATTAATACGGCAATGGTTGATGCTCCTGAAGATCTGGCGAATGATCCGTATACGGGAGGCTGGCTGCTGAAAGTTGAAGTCGCGGATACGGTCGGGTTTGATGAGGGAATGACTGCGCTGATCTATCGCGAAATGGTCGAAGGCGCTTAGAACATAGGTTGGTTTAGTTTAGTTTAATTTAATTATATGGGATTATTTCTTTCCAAACTTTTGCCCCTGTTCATTTACCCAATCGGCCTATCTTGTCTTCTAATCCTGGCGGCGATCGTCCTGATTCTTAAACGACAATCGAGGCGGGCGTTGATTCCTATGGGATTGGCATTGATGATTTTACTCGTTAGTAGTAGTGGTTGGTTTAGTACGTGGTTAGTTCGATCGTTGGAACAGCAATATCTTCCGGCGGTTTTCTCAATCAATTCTGAACCCTTACAGGCGATCGTACTTTTGGGCGGTGCGACTGGATCTCAGCTTGCTCCACGTCCTTGGATTGATATCAGCGATGAAGGCGATCGGGTGCTTCATTCGGCGAAACTTTATAGAGAAGGCAGAGCGCCGCTGATTATCCCCACTGGGGGCCGGATTGCTTGGCGTGGTCCGGGAGATTCGGAAGCGTCCGATATGTCTCAACTCTTGCAAACAATGGGCGTACCAGAATCGGCGATCGTGCTTGAACCCAATGCACTGAATACCTATGAGAATGCGATTAATGTGCAAACGATCCTAACCGATCGTAAGATTGAGCGTTTTTTGTTGGTGACATCCGCCGCCCATATGCCCCGATCGATGATGATTTTTCAGAAGCTGGGAATGCAGCCCACAGCAGCCCCGACGGACTATACCCGCACTGATGCTGAATCTCGAATTAATGGGCCACAAGACTTTTTACTTAGTACATTTCCCGATGCTGAGAATCTCCGGGATACCAATCGGGCGCTTAAAGAATACATTGGGATTTTGGTCTATCGATTGAAGGGTTGGGCGTAATACAGGACTAATGTTTTTCGGGAAGCTGAATGGGGAGTTGGAGCTGGAAGGCGATCGTTTCAAGCGGTTGACGGAAGGGTTCGCCGCCTTGTTTAAGAATCGGGGATAGGATGTTTAGAATGGCTAGAAAATAAGCTTTCAGACGAATGAGTTTGCGACGATAAGCGACATTCACTTCGTTTTGCAAATCGTCCAAATAGACTTCGATGAGGTCTCGACGGCCTTCGGGAATTAG
Source organism: Cyanobacteriota bacterium (assembly GCA_026389365.1). GTDB lineage: Bacteria > Cyanobacteriota > Cyanobacteriia > Leptolyngbyales > Leptolyngbyaceae > JAAFJU01. The sequence continues at coordinate 6,081 of JAPLHZ010000020.1, read as the reverse complement.
GTTGATTTGGGTATTGATTTGGGCGATCGATTCGGCGATACGGGCATAGTCAATCGGCTGAATTTTAGGAGTAATAGAGGGTACGGCGATCGCTGTGGCAACTGGAGTTGTGACGATCGGGCTAGCAATGGTCCCATCACTAATTTTTATACTTGCACTTTCGAGGGAGGCTTTACCTTGGTCCGTGAGATAAGCGCGCACAACTAGAAACTCTCGGGTTTCGTTATCGTAGACTCGGGCAACTTTCAGATACCCATCATCCGCCAGCGTGTTGAGGTAGTAGCTGGTCATTTGCATGGAGGAATCAAGGGCTTTAACGATGTCTTCACCCGTGATATTGCCTTCATCGATAACCCGTAATATTTTGAGTTGCCGATCGTTCAGTCGTGCCATGATTTATTCCCAGCGGTCGTCAGATGAGATTATACTTCAGGAATCATAAATTCAAAATATTTGCTGGCTGATAAATTAGCTGGCTAACAAATTTATTGACGGATGACTCCGGCTTGACAATCACGCAACCAGGTTTTGATCGCTTGGGCCATGATCCCTTGGCTACTTTCGCGAGGTGGCGTAATTTTGTTGATGAGTGGGTATGGGCTGATGCGGGTGAAGCTTTGAGAAAGTTTCCAGCCTTGGCGAGTTTGGACCAGAAAGAGCCAATGGTATTGCTGAAATTCAGTGGTTTTTTGATTAAAGGTTTGGCGTTCTAGGGTAGTGATGAAGATCTGATGGAGGTTCGGATCTGAGACTTGTTGGGGTCCGAGTAATTTTAGCGGTTCTAGATTGGGTTGACTAGCGACGACGACTTGGCTCATTTCTGGAACTTGAAATCGGGTGCCATTTTTTAAGGCTGCACGATTTGCATAGCTAGGTAAATCGCGGACTAAACGTTTGGCCAGGGGTTCGATCGTGGTGGGGCAAGCTTGTTTGTTAGGGACGGTGATGGGGACGATCGGGGACGCAGCCGTAAAAATCATGGGTTCAGGAAAAATGAGGGCGATCAGTCGTTCGGTTTGGAACCGGGCAAGCAATCTATATCTAGCTTAAATCATTAACAATTTTCTCGAAGGCAGCGGCGGGATCGTTGGCGGCGGTGATAGGGCGACCAATAACTAAGTAACTGGCTCCGGCTTCGATCGCGTCCTTTGGAGTCATGGTGCGCTGTTGATCCCCCTGGTCTGAACCGACAGGACGTACACCGGGACAGATTAGTAGAAAATCTTCGCCGCAGACCGATCGTAAATTCTTCGCTTCTTGGGGAGAACAAACAATTCCCGATAAGCCACTTTGCTGGGCCAGTTTAGCCATAGCGACGGTATAGTCTGCGACGTTCAGAGTGCTGTGGAGTTCTTGGGTCAGAATGTCTTCGTTGATGCTAGTGAGCAATGTGACGGCGATGATGTTGGGGGGGGTAAGGCCAGCGATCGCAGCAGCATCTTGGGCGGCATCTTGGGCACGGCGCAGTCCGATGGATCCGTTGACGGCATGAACCGTGAGCAAATCAACACCATAACGAGCGGCAGATGCGCAGGCTCCAGCAACAGTGTTGGGGATGTCGTGAAATTTTAGGTCGAGAAAGATTTTTTTGTCTTTGCGTTTAAGCGTATGAAGCAGGCGTTCTCCAGTGGCAACGAAGAGTTCGAGACCCACTTTCCAAAAGGTAACATCGGGGAGGCGATCGATTAATTCTAGTGCTGCGGCTTCTGTTGATACATCAAGGGGGACGATAATGCGATCGATCGGCTTCATTGGGAAATTCTGAAAAGGGCGACTCCATTATAGATCTCCATCCCCTTAAATCCTCTTGGGAAGGCTACAGTGTAGACACAGGTCAAAACCAGTTGAGTTACCGCTCAATCTGTCCCTGAAAAGGTCAAAATATTAGTGACTCAACTGATGAATTAGCCAGACTAGAGTCTGGAAGTTTTCCCTAGTGTGAGTCTCAAAACCTCTTCTTTTGACGTAGTAGTACAGCGATCGCAGATTGTCTTAAATACTTCAAAGACAGACTTTTAATCGTGGCAAATATTAAAAAAAAGGAAGCCGATTAACGACTCCCCTCATTCCAAGCAATCTAAAAATAGATTTGTCTTAGATACTACACTGTAGCCAACTCTTTTTCAGGACGTTTGCTATTACGAATTCCTGCGATCGCATCCTTATAGTCTGGCGCATTAAAGACGGCAGAACCCGCAACGATCGCATTGGCTCCCGCTTCCAAGACTTGCCAAGTATTGTTTCCCTTTAAGCCACCGTCTACTTCAATCCAAGGATCCAAACCCCGTTCGTCGCACATTTTTCGCAGTTGTTGAATCTTGGGAACCACTGATGGAATAAAGCTCTGACCACCAAAGCCAGGATTTACACTCATGATTAATACGAGATCACAGAGATCCAAGACATAATCAATCGTGTCTAGAGAGGTTCCTGGATTCAAGACAACGCCAGCTTGTTTGCCCAAGTCTTTAATCATCCCCAACACCCGGTGAAGGTGAGTGGTAGAAGTTTGCTCTGCATGAACAGAAATGATGTCTGCGCCAGCTTTTGCAAAGTCGGCCACATACCGCTCAGGCTCAACAATCATCAAGTGAACATCAAGCGGCTTTTCTGTATGGGGACGGACGGCTTCAACAATCAATGGACCGATCGTGATGTTAGGGACAAAACGACCATCCATGACATCCACATGGATCCAGTCTGCACCCGCAGCATCCACTGCCCGAATTTCTTCACCTAGACGACCAAAGTCAGCGGATAAGATAGACGGTGAGATCATCGTGGTTTTTTGGGAGGTCATGGCAGGCTCAAAAAATAAAGGATTGACGGTGCATGGTCTCGAAAATCACGGAGAACACTACACAGATGTGACCAGTTTAACAAAACGTGAATCTTTTTTAGCACCACATATCCCCCACATATCCCTAAGATGTCCCTAAGATACGAATACGGAAAGTTCAAGTAAGCGGTTTGAGACTATGAGAACGCAACAACCGCCGACCCGATCGCATCCGATCGCATCCCTTGGTGTTCTGATAGTGGCCAGTCTATTCAGTACGGGATTCACCGTTGTTCCGCCCTCTATAGAGCAGGGTTCGATCGGCCCCAATGGGATTGATGCCCTTCGACTCCAGCGATCGCCCTTTAATTTGACGGGTCGAAAAATTGTGATTGGCCAAGTCGAAGTAGGCCGCCCGCCCATGTTTGGGGTTGATAAGGCGCAGGATAAACTGAAGCGGATTCAGCCTGAACATTCGTTTTTTCATTTCAAACTCAATCAGGTTTTTTATCGCGATCGCTTGGCTATTTCTAGCAATCTGACGATGGATCCTCAGATCGATGGCGAGACGCTCCAAACCCAAGTTGATCCCCATGCAACCCAAGTGGCCAGCATCATTCTCGGTCAGCACAAACTTCTGCAAGGCATCGCACCAAACGCCCGAGTCTATTCGGCAGCAGCAGGCGGCATCATGCGCGGTGCCCAGCGAGAAGACTGTCTAGCGGCCCAAACGGTTGCCCTACAAAATAGCAATGATGTCCGGGTCATTAATCTAAGCTTTGGCGAATCACTCTCGGAAGACCCACGGCCTAATGCTTTGCTCGACGGCAACTCTCTCTTGACTCAGTGCGTCGATTGGTCGGCACGGGTTCAGGATGTGTTGTATGTGATTGCGGGCAACCAAGGAAAGGGAGGCATTCCCATTCCAACCGACCATTACAACGGCATGACGATCGCCTCTTCAAAAGCCGTGAACGATCGCTATAGTAATCGCTACAGTAAAATCGATTTTTCAAACCTTGGCGACACCCTCCCCAGCCTTAGTCAGCCCCGTCGTGGCAAAGAAAGTAATACTGGAAACCGCCGACAGGTTGCACTTTCAGCTCCCGGACACCGCATTACCGTTCGTAAGCTGAATGGTCAAATCACCACGGCAACAGGCACCAGTTTCGCCACACCCCATGTCACTGGGACGGTTGCACTACTTCAGGAATGGGGCGATCGGCAACTCGCAAAAAGCTGTAAGCGAGGCCGTGGTTGTTCATTGCCTTGGACCACGGATAGCCGTCGCCATGAGGTGATGAAAGTCGTGTTGATGAATGCGGCAGACAAGCTTCAGGACTCCGGCGATGGGAATTTGTTGGGGATGTCTCGGACGATGATGCAAAAAAATAATCAGGACTGGTTCACGTCAAAAAGTTCCACGTCTCCAAATCTCCCGTCAGATTCAGCGAACAATCCATCTTCGCTCAACGTCCAGTTCGGCACCGGACATCTCAATGCTAGCCGTGCCCATCAGCAATACGATGGCGGACAATGGAAACCGGGAGTAGTGCCCCCGATCGGCTGGGATTATCGAACCATTGATCAATCTAGGGTTGTGGATTACGCGATTTCCCCCGAGCTTAAAGCCAACAGCTACATTTCCCTGACCTTAGCTTGGGACCGCCGAGTTGATTTGCAGGACCGGAATCTGAATGGAAAATTCGACCTGACGGAGACCTTTGTTGATCGGGGTTTAAATAATCTCAATCTCTATCTGATGGCCATGATGAACAAGATACTCGCCGTAGCATTGCCTCGTCTGTTAGCAATGTGGATAGTGTGGAACATATATTTCATAAAATTCCCCGATCGGGCCAGTACAAAATTCGGGTAGTCTTTCGATCGCAAATCAATGAACCGACTCAGGCATTCGCTTTAGCGTGGTGGAGCGTTCCGGTCGTTAATCTACGTTAATACCTTGAAAGTTAATACCTTGAAACACTCCAACTGAATATGTCCCGAAATCGATCGTTCTCCGTTGTATCTAACATTATCTAGAATCAATACAAGCGCATCACCGGGCATCCATGAAGAATCATCACCTTAATCGAAAAATCGGAGGATCCCTATTAGCCCTGAGTTTAATGTTGGGCGTAATTGGTTGTACTGCCCCAGCCAGCCAATCGGCAGATCCGCTGCCCACCGCCAGCCCAGCCAATTCTTTTCCGATTGCCCAGCCCAGCATTGACGGATCAACTTCTCGGCCTACATCAATGCTAAAACCCATGAACCCTAAGCTGATTGCGGCCCAAACCCGATTTAGCTGGAATCTTTTCTCAATAATTCACAAAAAAGATCCCCAGAAAAATCTATTCATTTCGCCCATCAGCATTTCTCAAGCGATCGCCATGATCTACAACGGTGCATCGGCGGAAACCCAAACGGCGATCGGATCGGCACTTGCCCTAGAAGACTTGTCGTTAGACGATTTTAATAGCGCCAACGAAGATCTCCGCAACGCCCTAGAATATCCCGGCAAAGACATTCAGCTCAGCATTGCGAATTCCATTTGGACCAACCAAGATACGCCCATCAGTCCTAACTTTATCCGTCGCAATCAACAGTTTTATAACGCTAAGGTCGAGTCTTTAGATTTCAATAATAAAAAATCGATCGGCATCATCAATAATTGGGTCAAACGTAATACCCAAGGCAAAATTGAGGGAATTGTCGATCAACTTAGCGAGGCCGATCGGCTGATTCTCGTCAATGCTACTTACTTCAAAGGCGAATGGAGTAGCCCATTTACATTAGACCAAACTACGCCTCAAGACTTCTCTGCTCCTGACGGTAAGAAGACCGTGCCGATGATGGCAAAGCGAGGGACATTTCGCTATTTTGAGATGGAGGGGTTGCAAGCGGTTGCATTGCCTTATGGCGATCGGCGGTTGAATCTCTACGTTTTTCTGCCAAAAAATGGACAGACTCTTGATACCGTTATTCAAACCCTCACGCCAAAAACTTGGTCGCAGTGGATGAGCGAGTTTAGAACGGTTCCTGGCTATCTCCAGTTGCCGCGCTTCAAAATGGAATCTAAGCTAGAACTTCAGAAGCCCTTAAGTGAACTCGGAATGGGGATTGCTTTTAGTGATAAAGCCAATTTTTCAAGCCTCAGCACCCAGGGCTATTTCATTCTCGTCTAGGCACTGATATGCTAGTCAACTAATCTCGCCTAAACTTGAGGGTTTCATGTCCGAACTCGCCATTGTCGAAGCCTTCTCAGCTTTGACTGATACAAGGCGTAGTGCGGGAAAACG
>JAPLHZ010000137.1 GCA_026389365.1 Cyanobacteriota bacterium | reverse complement strand
ACGCCTTTTAACGGTGATTACGACGTTGAATGTTCAAGGACGGGATGTTCTTGAGTTTTTCACCCAAGTTTGCAAGGCATCTCGTTTTGGCTCGCCGATGCCCTCTTTACTCCCCAAAAGCTAGACCCCTTGAAGGCTTACCATTGGGGCTGTTTTTTCTATGAATGATGGGGAATACGTAGATTACGGCTATTATTTATAAAGAAAGTGTTTCGATCGCCTGCCAGCTTATTGTTCTCAGCTAACACCGCTGGAAGCTAATCCTTAATCCCTAGACCTAGATTCAGTCATGAGTACTAATCCTTCATTTACCCCCTATCCTGCGCGAACGATAACTCGAACGGAGCGAGCGGTACGATGTGCTCCCTTTTATTTGCAAACTTATGAGGCGATGGCGCGCAGTAGTGTGGGGTTGCAGGCACTATCTGGACGAGTGGGGATGGAGAACGGCTACACCAAGTGGGCCATCACTGAGTTGATTGCTGATGTCGAGCTGATGTGGATGATTGATGTGGGAGTTTTACGGCGAGAAGTGGATGGTCAGGGCTTGACGGATAGTTTCCGAGTGACACCCTTGGGGCGCATGGTTCTTGATCGATGGCGCGATCGGGGTCGTCTAGAGTTGAAGGCCACTTGGCGCGATCGGCTACTCAATGCCGTCACCCGGTGGATTCGATTACCATTCTAATTTTTATTCTATTCACTCTATTTATTGGAGAACGTTCAACATGAAAGCAATTATGGTGGTCGGAACGACCTCCCACGCAGGCAAATCTTTAATTACCGCCGCTCTCTGTCGGATCTTGGCTCGGCGCGGTTGGCGGGTTTCTCCCTTTAAGGGTCAAAATATGGCGCTTAATTCCTACGTGACAGCGGGCGGTGGCGAAATTGGCCATGCGCAAGCGGTTCAAGCTTGGGCTGCTGGGACTAATCCTTGGGTAGAAATGAACCCCATTTTGCTGAAGCCTCAGGGAGATATGACCTCTCAAGTGGTGCTGAAGGGAAAGGTTATCGGGGTAGCGGGTGCGGCTGAATATTATGAGAAGTTTTTTGATATTGGGTGGAAGGCGATCGAGGAGTCGCTCCAACGGTTGACCGAAGAATTTGACATGATTGTCTGTGAAGGCGCGGGCAGTCCAGCGGAAATTAACCTGAAACATCGTGACTTGACCAATATGCGGGTCGCCAAATATCTGAATGCCCCGACTGTTTTGGTGGCCGACATCGATCGGGGTGGAGTTTTTGCTCACATTATTGGCACCTTAGAACTGCTAGATCCCGATGAGCGCGCTTTAATTAAGGGCTTTGTCATCAATAAATTTCGGGGGCAACGACAACTATTGCAATCCGGAATTGACTGGCTGGAACAGAGGACGGGGATTCCGGTGATTGGGGTCGTGCCTTGGCTAGAAGAAGCATTTCCGGCAGAGGATTCTTTGAGTCTCTTTGAGCGTCGTCAAAGAGACTCAAAGGGTGATTTAAATATCACGGTGCTTCGTCTACCCCGCATTTCAAATTTCACTGATTTCGATCCTCTAGAGTCAGAATCGTCGGTGACGCTGAACTATTTAGGATTAAAAGGAACCTTAGGTCATCCTGATGCGGTTATTATTCCAGGCTCTAAAACAACGATTCCGGATCTGATTGCGATGCATAAATCTGGCATGGTAGAGCAGCTTCAGGACTATGTTGCGGCAGGCGGAACGGTGATGGGGATTTGTGGTGGTTACCAAATGATGGGCCAGTTGTTAGCGGATCCAGAAGGTGTTGAAGGCCAAGAGGGTCGATTCCCTGGGCTAAAACTGTTGCCGCTCCGGACGGTGATTGTGGGTCAAAAAATTGCGCGCCAACGCACAGTTACGTCCCAACTTCCTCAAGAAGGCTTACCTGTGACAGGTTACGAGATTCACCAGGGCCGAACGTGCATTGTGGAAGGGTGTGATGATGAAGTGCGTCCGTTGTTCGATGATGTAAATCTGGGTCTGGTCAATGCGACTGGATCAGTGTGGGGTACCTACCTCCATGGACTGTTTGATAATGGACCCTGGCGACGGTCTTGGTTAAATCGATTGCGAACGCAACGCGGACTTCGATCGCTCCCGACGGGTGTTCCTAACTATCGTGAACAGCGGGAGGTTTTGCTCGATCAACTTGCTAATGCGATCGAGCCGCATATTGATCTTGAACCACTCTTAAAGTGAAGCACTAAAGTGAAGATCAATCTCAATCTACCGCGCAGATCCGATCGGTCTTAGCGGGGGATTGGGTGGAATAAAGACGGGAGCTGTTCGGTTTTTTGGAACCGATCGATTCGATTTATCTGCCAACAACACTTCACGAATGAACCGAGAAATTAACCGTTGAGTTAATCCCATCGCAATACGTTGTCCCATTTGTTGGGTTTCGGCCCGAGCAGCTAATTTTGGTAATAACGTCAACAGATGATTCGCATCAAATCCTTCAGTGTCTTGCAAAATGGCCCAAATCCGTTTGATATATTCTAAAGTAGCAGTATTATCGAGAGACTGAGGAGATTGAATCAGCGGCTCTGTTGGTAGTCCCAAGCGGCTTCCAACATTAGAGGTGAAATTCTGCCAAGCATTTTGACCCAGAAGATCTACATTTTTGATAATCTCTTCAATTAAGCGTTCTCGAATGTAGTTGCCTTGTTCTGAAAACAGAAATTCGATTCCCTGATCCAATGACCCACTAATGTCATATTCCATGCTGCCTTTTGCATTCTTAAGCAATCCCTCAAGGCGATTCCATCGGAAGCTTTCTTCTTTGAATAGTAACTCTTTCAATGAATTTCGGAGTTCTGGTGCAGGATCTGTTAATAGTCGTTTTGCAATGTAGGGATAGGCTTCCCCTAACACTTTGAAATCAGGATCAACGTTGATGGCAATGCCTTCTAGGGTCACGAGCGATCGGATAATTAAGGCAAAGTAAGCCGGAACTCTGAATGGATATTCATACATTAGTTCCGAAAGCCGATCGGTAATTGATGCAATATTAATATCTGAAACACTGCCGCCCAGAGCATTTTCAAATACCATCGCAAAGGCTGGAATAATTGGCGTGAGATCAACATCTGGCGTTAGAAATTCTAATTTCACATAGTCCTGCGCCAAGCCTTCAAAGTCACGGTTAATCAAATGAACAATGGCTTCAATTAAGCCATATTTTTGATAGGGTTTCATATTGCTCATCATCCCGAAATCGAGATAAGCCAACTTGCCATTGGGCATCGCTAAAAGGTTGCCGGGATGGGGATCGGCATGGAAAAACCCATGTTCTAAAAGTTGACGCAGTGAGCATTGAACTCCCACATTAACCAAATAGGTTGCATCTAAGCCTTGGGCGGCGATCGCTTCTAATTCAGTTAATTTTGTTCCCTCAATCCATTCCATGGTTAACACGCGCCGTGCAGTGTAATCCCAGTAAATTGTCGGCACGTAAATGTCAGACATATAGCCATAGAGTTCATTAAACCGTTCCGCATTTCGTCCTTCTTGCGTATAGTCCATTTCCTCAAAAATACGCTCGGCAAACTCGTCAGTAATCGCAACCAGATCACTACGAATGATTGAAATACGCGCCATAGCTAGGGCTGCAATTTTTCGCAGTACAAATAAATCCAGAGCAATCCCACGGGCTAATCCCGGACGCTGGACTTTGACGGCGACCTGTTCTCCTGTTTTGAGGGTGGCTCGGTAGACTTGGCCGAGGGATGCGGCGGCGATCGGTTTGGGTGATATTTCGGCGTAGACTTCACTGGGGTCTTTTCCGAGTTCTTCACGAATAAATTGGAAGGCTATTTCGTTGGGGAAGGGAGGAATTTGATCTTGAAGTTTAGAAAGTTCTTCTAGGAATATGGGCGGCACCAGATCGGGCCGAGTAGACATGGCTTGGCCAATTTTGATAAAGGCGGGGCCAAGTTTTGTCAATAAGTCTCGCAGTTGTACGGCTCGAATCCGTTGTTCAGCAATCTTTTTGCCCTGAGTGATGTCTAACCAAATGCCGAAAATGTAGGTAAACAGAGGAAGAAAGACGCTGATGGCGCGTTTAATGACTTCCCAATAATGACCTTGATAGTAGGTGGCGATCGCCTCTGGGTCGTAGCGCAAGGGAATCCCATCAGCATCGGTCATCGTCGCATTGGCCGTAGGTTCGGGTGCATTGCTGATAACAGATGAGGGAGCTACAGCAGTGGCAGCGACATCAAGCGTCAATGGTTCGGCAGTCTGGTAAGTCATAGGGCGGTGGGCGCGTCCTGGCTGTGGGCTGGCTGTTGATTGAGAAGAGTTGAGGTAAACGTCTTGTGATGCGGCGCTTGTAACTAATTGTAACAAGAATTTCGCCGGAGACTTCGGTTGAACGGATATTCCCTCCAGTATCCTTAGTAAATCATTGGGATGCTTGCTGTTTCGAGTGGGGATTTCTGGGGTGAGCGGGGGTTAGAAGGGATTACTAACCATCATTGACGGCAGCGGCAGTCACAATAGAAAGTAGCGGTCCCAGTTGTTCTTGACCGCTGGTTGCTAAATCGCTGTGACAGAGAATAATCCGATCGGACGATCGTTCCAATAAATCCCGCACAATCCGAATCAGTCGCTGTTCGTTCATTTTCAACGTATCCTTTGTTTCCCATTGGGTGCCGGACCAATTGCTTAAAAATAACGGTGAGGCAAACAGAGCATCCACACCCGTCAACCAACGACTTCCCCCAGCATCAAACCAAAATTGGCAGGAATGGGATTCTCGGTTCAAACGGTATTGAAATACTGACGCGATCGTAACGGCATCCTGGGCACTGCCGATCGCCTGGACTGGATAAGGGTTTGCAGTGACGGCCCCCGATCGCAGAAGCTGAATGAACGATCGTACCGACTGAGCGCCTGCCATGGAATCGTCTTTAATCTTGTCAGATTTATGAATTCGAGTTTCCACTTCCCAGTAGTGCTGCGCGGTGTCGAGTAATTCCCGAAGACTAGCGACTTGTTCAAAGGGCAAATGAACACCGCCGAGAAAGAATTTTTGAATCGCCCGATCGAGCAGAACAATTGGATTGGCCAACAGACGGGCGGCTAGTTGTTCTTGCTGTATCGCAATCCAAGCAATCAAATCCTCATAGGCCGTCATTCCGTCATAGCCCAAACGGTCCCATCGCTCAAAAACCTTACTCGGTAATAAACGTGGCCGATCGGGATGGGGTTCAAAACAATGGTCCGTGAGCAGGCCCGATCGGACCGGATCAATCTTTGGATTCAGCACCACCAACATTTCCGAAATGCCATCGCGGGTAATCAGACGGCCCAGGTTCGGGTAGACAAGCGTGAGTAAGGTGAGGAGCGATCGGACCAGTGGCACGGACGTCAGTGGCCGCTGTTCATTTAAATTTTTTACCCGAATGCCTTGACTCGTCAGCATCTGAGTTAGGGCATAGCGTGAAATTGGATCAAACCCAGGAGCCACGATCGCAATGTCTTGGGCACGGATTTCGCCAGATTTGATGAGACCGGTAATGATGGTGGCGGTCTGGCGCAGGAGCTGGGCGCGAGTTGTGGTTTGGATGGTTTGAATGCAGGACGGAATTGGCGGCGGCAAAAAGAGCGGCGTTGTTACAAGATCTAAAATTTCATCCCCGGCCCGCGTAAAACAGCAATCTTGGAGCGGTGAAAGATTGATTCGATCCCAGTCTTCTGCCATTTCTTCCATGACTACCGGATCCGCTCCTAAGCCCAACCGAATGCCGCCATTAGGATTGAAGGTACAGACAACAGGGGTTTCATAAGTCAAAACTTGCTGAAACACCGATCGCATTACAGGCGGATATTCGTCCACATCGTCCGCAAAAACAGCCTGAATTCGATAGGGCAATTGCAATTGATAGTGCGCGTCCGGTAAAAGGTGTTGAGCATACAGTTCGGTGAGCAGACCGTAATTGAGAAAGCCACGCTCTAAACACCACGATCGCCAGTCCAAAAGCATCGTGCCAATTAGGTCGGTCGGTAATACTAATTCCGGCGACTCGGCCCCTATTCCTGGTTTGAGAATGGCTGGAATCTCTTCTAATCTTGTCTCTGAAAAGGCCGCAAGTTGATAAATATCAAGCAATCTACGGACGAGTTTTGAGGCTTGGATTCCAGTTTCACCTGTTGCCATGTCAAGCTGCGATCGCCAAAATCGGGTGGCTAGTTCTTGTTCGTTTTCAGGTCTTAGTCGTACCGGAAACTGAGCCGTTAGTCCCATATTTTTGACTAGCAACGGCCAAAAGAGTAGAACTTCTTCTTCAAAAAATCCTAGGGGCGTGGTCGATCGAAAGGGGATTTTGGATTGGGTTAGTGTTGTGAGCCGATCGGTTAACACGAGACGATTGTCGCCGATCGCGCTCAGGACTAGTGCCCGTGGATAAAGGGCCGATTGCCCGAGATTTAGCGACGGTCGCCCTGTCGATGATAAATCCGTTGATGGTAAATCAATGAATGAGCCGTGAGATAGCGTGACCTGCTGGGACCAAGTTTGAAATCTGGTCAAAAGGTGACTTGTTTTTCCGCTTAGACTTGTTCCGACAATCCACTGACGACTGATTTGAGCATTCATTATCAAGATACCTTTCCGTTTTAAAGACACCTTTCAGCTTGAATTGGTTAAAATTTAGGACTGTTAAGCTTGCCAGACAAGTTCTAATATAATTCGAGACCTATGCACGCTATACAAAAGGATTAATACCTCTTAGGATGTATTTAATTTATTCTCTCCATCTTAAATGGCCTTGCTGACTACAGCTTGATCCAGAGTTCTAGTCCAACATGTTTAACTCTAATCTTCACTTATACCGATCTTAATCGTCTGTACGCTATGACTACTTCGCTTTGGTCCCGTATGACAGGGTATGTGCAGCGTGCAGAACGCTGGTATTTGACAACGCCGGATCGTGCCCTTGACCGGGCCTACGATGCAGCCCTTACCATTCAGTCCTTAGAAAATGAACATTTTGGTGGGCAGAAAATCTCACTTCAAAATGGTAATGGACTGGGCCAAGCGTCGTTTGGCTATTTTGAACCCGAACTTCAGTCTCGCCTCAAGGAATTGCGCTTGCGTCTGATGGAGTATCGCAATAGTCGATCGACGGTTAGTTTTACAAATCCCAACCAAGACACCCGATCGCGTTCCGAGCTGCCCCGTGAATATCCGGGTGAACTTCGCAGTGCCACAGATCAGCAGTTGGTGCAGTTAGAAAAGCTGAAGTTTATTGATCAAGTCTTGGTCCGTTATCGCTCCGATCGGGAAATTGTACTGTCCCAAGCGATAGTGCCCGTCGCACCAAAAAAAACGGTGGTGGCTCCATCTTCCAGTCGTATTTCTAGTAATGCAAGTATTCGCGATCGTGAATTTGAAGCCGCCACCCGTCAAGTTGACAATCCCCTCGGAAAAATTGAGGCCATGACTGACAGTGCAGGCGTGTTGCCCCGATCGATTTTAGGCACAATTAATCGCTTGCGCCGCGATCTGGATCCAGATGGTGAAACTGATGCCGTGCAAGAGTTTCAAACTCGCCGGATTCGGACAAAAATTGCGGTGCGGTTTATTTTGACCTTAGTGGCGGTGCCGATTTTGGTGCAGCTCTCCGTCCGAAATTTTGCGCTTACCGATCGTCTTCCTCCCGGACACTTGATTCAAAATCAGTTTGCTATTGTCAATCCGGCCAAGATTTTTCTGAATAGCGAAATGACTGAAAAAGCACTTCAGGAGCTGTCCCGCTATGAAGAACGACTGAAATTTGAGAATATTTTAAAGGAGGCGATCGGGCAAGAAATCCTGTCACCAGAAATCCGCGAAGAAAAAGTCCGCACCAAAGTCACTAGCCTTGCCAAAGATTTCTCCCATCACAGTGCTGAAGCCGTCAAAAACTGGATTGCAGATCTGGCTGGCGTGGTTGCCTTCATGATTATTCTGGTCAACGGTAAACGGGAAATGAAAGTGGTGGGCGGGTTCCTAGACGAGTTGACCTACGGACTCAGTGACAGCGCTAAGGCATTTATTATTATTTTGTTCACTGATATTTTTGTTGGCTTCCACTCACCCCACGGCTGGGAAGTTCTGCTCGAAGGCATCGCTGATCATTGGGGCGTGGCAGCCAATCGTAGCTACATCTCCTTGTTTATCGCAACGTTTCCAGTGATTCTCGACACCATTTTTAAATACTGGATTTTCCGTCATCTCAATCGTATTTCGCCTTCTGCCGTTGCGACCTATAAGGAGATGAATGAATAAGCTACGACAAATGAAGATGCGATTAATATGCGATCGCCCACCAGAACTTTTTAAAAAGGCTTGGGCAATTTGCCGATCGCAGGATATACTTAGAGGCCTGAATTATTTTCGAGTATCAAGGAAATTTAAATAATGTCTCGTTATCGTGGTCCACGCCTAAGAATTACTCGTCGCCTCGGCGACTTACCTGGACTTACCCGTAAGTCTGCTCGTCGGGCATATCCGCCGGGACAGCACGGTCAAGCACGTAAGAAGAAATCTGAGTATTGTGTTCGACTCGAAGAAAAGCAAAAGCTCCGTTTCAACTATGGGTTGAGTGAGAAGCAATTGCGTCGCTATGTCCAAAAAGCAAGACGTGCTGCGGGTTCGACCGGACTTGTGCTGCTCCAGCTTTTGGAAATGCGTTTGGATAATACCGTGTTCCGTTTGGGCATGGCTCCAACCATTCCAGGCGCACGTCAACTTGTGAACCATGGTCACATCACCATTAATGGCAAGGTTGTGGATATTGCATCCTACCAATGCCGTCCCGGTGAAGTGGTTACTGTGCGTGAACGTGAAGCATCCAAGAAATTGGTCGAAGCAAATCTTCAATATCCAGGTTTAACTAACCTTCCAAGCCATCTGGAGTTTGACAAAACTAAGGTTATTGGTAAGGTCAATGGTTTGTGTGAACGGGAGTGGGTCGCACTCCAAATCAATGAATTGCTAGTGGTCGAGTATTACTCTCGACTTGTCTAAATCAAGCTATTTCATTGTATTTCTTTTTTAAATCGAGGACTATTCGCGGCAACTGATTACAACTCGAAATTATCTTCAGAGCCTTTGGACCCGTCAGTTCAAAGGTTATTTTTTGCCCTTAATTCTCAGTTTTAATTAATAGAGCCTAAAAATAATACGCAATAAAAAAGCCACTTGCTGTAGTTCTTAGCAAATGACTTTCTTCATACTCATCACGGTACTGGTCATCAAAGAAGTGATTAACGTATTTACGTTATGAATCCTATTAAATCAGCAAAATCAGAAAAATTATTGTCATTATATTGTCAGCATATTTTCCTAAAAACTGCAAAATCAGACAAATTATTGTCAGCATATTTTCCTAAAAACTGCAAAATCAGACAAATTGTCAGCATATTTTCCTAAAAACTGACAAAATAAGATGCCAATTGTATGATATAGACTAATTCCTTGACTGTATTTGTGTAATCATCCGGTGCGCCTACAAGTTTTAGCTTTTGACGAAGTGCTTTTATGTGAGATTTTACGGCTTCTTCGGTGGGCGAGTCTTGCATCGGCCAAAGTCCATCGATAATGCCCGCTCGACTCATCACCCGCCGACCATCACTGACGAGTAGTTCTAAGAGCACATACTCTTTGGGCGTGGGAAAAAATTCTTGATCGTCATAATGAACTTCGTGAGTCAATGAGTTGAGCTTGAGTTGTCCCCACACTAAGCTGGAACACAATGCTGTCGCTCCTCGGCGAATCAAGGCCCGGACGCGAGCCATGAGTTCTTGTATCGTCCTCCAAATTCGACGATTCAGAATTGGTATCAGCTTATTTTTCGATTGATTAATAATTTTATCGAAGCCTGAAACGTACGTTTTACGTTGAGGAAGTCAGCAAAATCTTAGTACAAATGGTCACCTTAACAGGGGTATCCCAGACTCACATTCGCGATCGGGTTTTGATCGAGGTTTGGTGGGTTGTTTCGGCATTTGGCATTGTGAGCTTAGGGGGCTATCTGGTCCAACAACAACTTACCCAACGGAAGAAAAGTGAGGCCCAGCGTGAAAAATTGCTTCAACAAAAGGACCGCGATGCGTTGAAGTTACAATTTTTCTCCATGGCTTCCCATGAATTCCGAACGCCCCTAAGTGTAATTTTGGGTTCAAGTCAGCTTTTGCTCACCAGCGACCAATCCGCCGATCGGGATAAGGCTCGCAAAAACACCCTGCGAATTCAATCCTCTGCCAAAGCCATGACCCAGTTGCTTAATGATATTTTGACCTTGGCACGCGCGGAGGCAGGAAGTTTAATATGCCAAAGCGATCGGCTAGAACTCACCTCTTTTTGCTTAAATTTAGTTGAAGATATCGATCTGGCAAACGCCCATCGTCATGTGATTCAATTTATCAGCCGATCGAGTCAACAATATGCCAACTTAGACGAGAAACTCTTATATTTAATTTTGAGTAACTTATTGCTAAATGCAATCAAATATTCGCCAATTCAAAGCGAAATTCAACTTATTTTAGAAGACCAATTTGATGGTGCTAGTCAATCAAATGCTACTACTGACAATGGTATTACTGATAGTGCTAATGGCTGCATTGCTGGCGGGATTATTTTTAAAGTTCAAGATCAAGGCCAGGGTATATCGCCGATGGATATTCCTCATTTATATACGCCTTTTTATCGGGGCCAAAATGTTGGAGCAATAGCAGGGACGGGGCTGGGTCTGGCCGTGGTCAAAACCTGCGTTGACTTGTATCACGGAACAATCACGGTCGCGAGTAATCCGGACCAAGGCACTACTTTTACATTTCATATTCCGCCACAACCTAAATAGACGTTACATAACAACATTATTTAGAGATAAAATTTACAAATAACCATTTTGCGTCACACTGATAGGTACGTTTGGATTCTAGGCAAAGCTTTTGGATAATGTTTCACCACATCGGATCTCAGAACAGAATCAAGCGATCGATCGCTTGCTGGGAAGCTATGCCCGATTTGGCGTGAAGTTGGGGCTGGAGAATAGTATTCGTCTGATGGCTGGATTGGGCGATCCCCAGAAGCGAGTTCCGGTGATTCATGTGGCGGGCAGTAATGGAAAAGGATCTGTTTGTGCTTACCTTTCGTCTATTTTTCACCAAGCTGGCTATCGGGTGGGGCGCTATACGTCTCCCCATTTAATCGATTGGACAGAGCGGATTTGTATTGATGAAGAACCGATCGGTTGGGAGACCTTATTGCGAGCGTTGCAAGTGGTGCAGTCGAAGATTTCTGGCGATCTTGAACCGACGCAATTTGAAGTCTTGACGGCGGCGATGTGGCGCATTTTTGTCGATCAATCGGTGGATATTGCCATCGTTGAAGTGGGTTTGGGCGGACGACTTGATGCGACTAATGTGATTGATGAGCCGTTGGCGAGCATTATTACCTCCATTAGTTTGGAGCATGTTGAACGCCTAGGCGATACGTTGGCAAAAATTGCTTCTGAAAAGGCTGGAATTATTAAAACAGGTTGCCCATTAATTGTCGGTCAGATGCCAGAGGAAGCGGCGGCGGTGATTGTACGACGGGGCTACGATCTCTACAGTCCCATGAGTTTTCCTCAGCCCGCTCAGGCGATGGCTCAGGGTTGGGCGGTATATGAAGGCTTTGAATTGTTTGAATTAGAAGAAGAAGGCGTTGCATTGGTGCCGCGATCGTTGACCTTTGAGTTACCGCTTCAGGGCGCGGTGCAATTGGGCAATGTGTCGCTAGCAATCGCGACGGCGCTGTTGTTACGTCAGGATGGTTGGGATATTCCAAATGAGGCGATTACTCAAGGGATTGCAAAAACTCAGTGGATGGGCCGTTTGCAGTGGTATAACTGGCGCGGTCATAAAATTTTGATTGATGGTGCCCACAATAGCGATAGTTCTGCGGTACTACGATCGTTTTTAGACAGCCAACCGACCACATTACCGACCCATTGGGTGATGGGAATGTTGGCGACGAAGAATCATCGTGAGATGTTTGAAACGCTGCTCCGATCGGGCGATTCGGTTTATTTAGTTCCAGTTCCCGATCACAAGTCGGCTGATCTGGCGATGTTGGTGGAATTAGCAAAGTCTGTCCGCCCTAATTTGGAACGTGTTTGGGTCTTTGATGATGTGATCAAGGGACTTAAGGCTGCGACGGACGCTCAGAAAGCAACAGTTGTGTTGTGCGGATCGCTTTATTTGTTAGGGAATTTTTTGGGACGCGATTCCACTTAGCAGTCACTTCGGAATCACTTAGGACTATTGAATTAAGCATTAGACTTGTTGCTTAATAAACCCCCTTAACAGCAAGGCACAGACCACATTTCCCTTTCGTCTCCAACTTAAGCAGCTTCCAAGTAGAAGTTCCACAAGCCAGCCGCCGTGAGCATGAGGTGGTCATCGAAATCAGGCACACGATTCCGGTAGACCGCAGCTA
>JAPLHZ010000315.1 GCA_026389365.1 Cyanobacteriota bacterium | reverse complement strand
TGTGAATCGTCTCTTTCAACGCCTCACTCTCGACCTTAATGGGTATACGCGATTTCCAGCAACCTAAATTCCCTAGGATTGTCAATTGCCTTCAAACCACATCTAGCGTCCTCCACGGGAATTCTGGGAGAACCGAAATATTCTGTAATGCCAAGAAGAACACTTTCATCGCAGATTCATCCGTTGGGAAAGTCCGATGATTTCGCAGGACTTTTCGCAGCGTCATATTCATAGATTCAATGGCATTGGTCGTGTAGATCGCTTTCCGAATATCGTGGGGGAAGGCAAAGAACGGGATCACTCGTTGCCAGTGATTCAGCCAGGATTTACTAATGGTGGGATATTGCTTGTCCCAGATTTGTGCGAATTTGAGCAGTTCTTGTTCCGCTTCCGGTTCCGTCATCGCACCATAGACTTTTTTCAATTTGAAGGAAGCCGTTACTCTGCGATCAGTGGTAGAGCCTGCCTACCTAGCAAAACCGCTTTCTGCCAGAAAATGAAGAAAACCAGCTAGCTGCAAGGCTTCTGGTTTCAGGATTAGATCTCAAATGGGTTCTATAGGAGACATAAGAGAGGGAATTCCTCACCATATGTACGATACAAAGCTGAACTTGGGTCTTGGGAAACAGGGTTTCATAGAGCTTCGCTCCGCCAAAGGCGTACGCATCGGGAAAACCCGTCAAGCCATCACAGCAGGCGATAAAGATGTCCTCAACCCCACGATTCTTCAATTCTGTTAGGACCGTTAACCAGAATTTAGACGACTCGTTTTGGGTCATCCAAATCCCCAGCAATTCCTTTTGAAGCGACGAGTTCACTCCGAGCGCCAGGTGGACTGCTTTATTAATCACGCGCCCCTCGTGGCGAATTTTCAAGACTAATGCATCTAAATAGACGATTGGGTAGATCCAGTTTAACGGACGGTTTTGCCATGCGATTAAATCCGCTTCCACTGCTTGGGTGACTTGACTGACCAGTCCGGCTGAACCCTGCACTCCATAGAGATCGTTAAGGGTTGCTTCAATGTCCCGAGTACTCATCCCTCGGCCATACAGGGCAATGATCTTGTCGTCAAATCCCGTAAATCAGGTCTGATGTTTTGGGATCAGTTGTGGTTCAAATTCGCCGTGGCGGTCCCGGGGGATTTGAATCCGAATTTCTCCGAATTCTCCTTTTATCGTCTTTTTACTCGTTCCATTTCATCTATTTTTTCCACCGCTTTCACGGACCTCTTCAGCGTCCTTCGGGACTAGACGATCGCTCTGCTCTGATGGCGATTGGGACTGAATAAAAGCAGGACCGCTTTCATTCGATTCAAGATGAACTGCCATTTCCGTATTCAGGCACCGCTCTACAATTGCCTTGGTCAGTTGTTTGAGAATTCCATTCTCACCCATTAAATCCTGCGGATTTGTATATTCCTTGAGTAATTCATCTAAAAGTTCTGGATTGATGTTCAGCATCATTTTAGGTCTTGGGTTGATTAGTTTATTAGATCTCATCTTTCAACCTTTGAAACAATCTATTTTACAATCTCCGGATTTGCTGAAGTTCTAGAGTTTCTTGCTAATTTACCAACCCCAGAAGAAATCTTATTGCTGCGTCCATCTCAGACTCTTCAAGCTCAAATCGAGTAAGCCTTCAAGGGGTCTAGCTTTTGGGGAGTAAAGAGGGCATCGGCGAGCCAAAACGAGATGCCTTGCAAACTTGGGTGAGAAACTCAAGAACATCCCGTCCTTGAACATTCAACGTCGTAATCACCGTTAAAAGGCGT
>JAPLHZ010000364.1 GCA_026389365.1 Cyanobacteriota bacterium | reverse complement strand
TTCATGCTCTTTGACAAATTCTCGAAACTTTTCCCAGTCCCTAATTTTTGGCTGCTGACTAGAAGATGCTCTTGCTTTCACCTTTATATCACCTGTTTTGTCGCGTCTCTTAAACCACAAGTTGATTGTGTTTCGACTAATTTCGAACAATTGACTGGCTTCATTTTTCTTTAGCCCATCCATTTCGATTGCTTGCATTACCTTTTGCCGTAAATCGGAACTATATGGTTTTGGCATTGTGATTGCTCAGACAATTCGCTTTCTTTCTATCTTATGTCCTAACCTAGCTGGCTGTAGCTATAGTAGTATCGGCATTGTTCATCCATATGGATTCTAGGTTTGACGTAAACCGATCTTTTTCTAAGTGATAAGCTTGTTGGGCACGGGTCAGGGCACCGACAAACTGTAGTGCTTGTTGGGCACGGGTCAGGGCACCGACAAACTGTAGTGCTTCCCTCTCTTTAAGACGGATGACCAGATAATCAGGTGCTTCCTTGAGATTGACATCCTTAAGATTGGCTTTTGTAAGATCGGCTTCTTCAAAGTTGGTATTTTTGACCTGAGCTTGAAATAGACAGGTATTTTTTAAGTTCGATCGGATCAACTTTGCCCCTGTAAGATTGATCTTCGGTAAAAGCGCATTACTTAAATCTGAGTCAGAGAAATCAACATTTGACCAATTTACTCCAACGATCGGGAGGTTCTTGATTTGACTAGGCATTGGATCGGTAGCAAAACCAAAGGCATCGGCAACAGTATCCACATCGCACATTGATTGAACAATCAGTCGATTCCACTGAGGACCCAAAATCTCAACAAGATTTTGGGTTTCATCCATTGATATTAAGGGCTTCAAAATTACTGCGATCGCCCCACTCAAATTTGCTTTGCTGAGGTTTGCGCCAGAGAAAACGGCTCCCGACAGATCCATATTGCTAAGGTTGACCGATCGTAAGTCCGCACGACTAAAGTTCGTATCGATGAGCGTAGTTTCCCGCAGATAGGCTTTTTGTAAATTGGCGTTGGAGAAATTAGTGCTGCTAAGATTGGCGCGATATAGGTAGGCATCGTTCAGATTCGCGCTTTGAACGTTCGCACCTTGCAAATTAGCGTTAGAAAGATTTGTACCCGTGAGCATCGCGTTGGAGAGGTTAGCGCCTTGAAGATTGGCTCCGGAGAGGTTGAGCCGATCGAGGGGAGCATTCGAAAGATCACAGTTTTGGCATTGGTTGGTTTTGAGGAATTGCGCCAGTTGCTCTGGATTGAACGCTTGGGCCGAACTGCTGAGAAGAACGATCGGTAAAATGGGAAATGAGGCGAGGAATAGACGAGTTTTTAGGTGCATAACGAAATTTCCTGCGGCAAATTGTCTCTATTGTCTTAGATTTTGTTACGACCTGCGATCGGTCGATCGTGATCGTCCCAAATCTTCCCCTTAACTATACGGACCTTAAATATACGGATAACTCGCGCAAAATTCATCGTTGGTTTACAGGACACCATTTCGTAGCCTGCACAATTGTTATAATGGTTAACAATCCAAATCCAGAATTTTGATATTCCTTTCCGGCAATCGGATGGAATGCGTTTTATTTTGTACTGTCCAATGTATTCTGGTTTCCTGAGGTTTTTTAGTCATGTCTGAACCCCTTTCTTCCCTGATTACGTCTTGGGAAACGTCGGAATCGACTGATTTTGAAATGAGTTCGCCGCCCAGTGCCTCAATTGCTCCCCAGTCTGTACAGTTTCCCCATCCCGATCGTTTTGAGTCCCGTCACAATGGACCTCGCGCTGCGGATGTGGATAGGATGGCGGCGGTGCTCAGTTATGGCTCCCTAGAAGAATTTATTAGTGCGACGGTTCCGGATGTGATTCGGCTGAAGCGGCCATTACGAATTGAGGCCGCCCGATCAGAATATGAGGCATTGGCAGATTTAAAAGCGATCGCGAGTAAGAACAAAGTGTTCCGATCGTTCATCGGTATGGGCTATAGCAATTGCATTACGCCACCCGTGATTTTACGCAATATCTTGGAAAATCCGGCTTGGTATACGCAATACACACCGTATCAACCGGAGATTTCTCAAGGTCGTCTAGAAGCATTGCTGAACTTTCAGACAATGGTGATGGATTTGACGGGAATGGAGATTTCTAATGCGTCGCTGTTGGATGAAGGCACGGCGGCGGCAGAAGCGATGTCATTGTGTTATGGCGTGACGAAGACGAAATCACATACCTTTTTTGTGGCGGAAAATTGTCATCCACAAACGATCGATGTGGTGAGAACTCGCGCAATTCCGTTGGAGATCGAAATCATTGTGGGCAATGCAAAAACCTTTGATTTTGCGGCGACCTCTGTATTTGGGGCATTGATTTCCTATCCGGCGACAGATGGTTCTATTGCGGACTATGAAGGATTTTGCGATCGTGCCCACGCATCTGGTGCCTTAGTCACAGCCGTTGCGGATATTTTGGCATTGACATTGTTGAAACCTCCCGGAGAATGGGGTGCAGATATTGCCGTCGGGAATACGCAACGATTTGGCGTACCGTTTGGGTATGGCGGTCCTCACGCGGCGTACTTTGCAACCAAAGATGTATACAAACGTCAAATGCCGGGACGATTGATTGGGGTTTCCCGTGATAGTCGTGGTGAACGCGCATTACGATTGTCTTTGCAAACTAGAGAACAACATATTCGTCGAGATAAGGCAACCAGTAATATTTGTACCGCGCAGGTCTTGTTGGCGGTGATTGCGAGTATGTATGCGGTGTATCACGGGCCGGATGGACTGAAGGCGATCGCAACTCGAATTCATGATTTGACGCAAGCTCTCGCGACGGGTTTGATTAAAGCCGGATTTACGCTGCGATCGGATACTTATTTTGATACCATTGCCATTGAAACGGGCGATCGGACAGAGGCATTGATGGTTGCGGCTGTTGCTCGCCGGATTAATCTTCGTAAGTTGGATTCAACTGCGATCGGCATTTCCCTTGATGAAGCGACGAGCGATCGGGATGTGTTGGATTTGTTTGAAATCTTTGGTGTGAATGGGTCAATTGTCAAAGTTGATCAGAGTGCGATCGGATTTCCGAGAACTTCTGACTATTTGGCTCATTCGGTGTTTGGGCAATACCGATCGGAGACCGACTTGCTGCGGTATATGTATGCTTTGCAGCAAAAAGATTTGTCGTTGACAAGTGCAATGATTCCATTGGGATCTTGTACTATGAAACTCAATGCGACGGCTGAGATGATTCCCGTTACTTGGGCGGAGTTTGGTCAAATCCATCCCTTTGCTCCAGTGAATCAAACAGAGGGCTATCAAATCTTATTTGATCAGCTTGAACAATGGCTGTCGGAAATCACAGGATTTGCGGAAATTTCCCTGCAACCGAATGCAGGGTCTCAAGGTGAATATACCGGACTACTCGTCATCCGTGCTTATCACGAATCTCGTAAAGAATCTCACCGTAATCTTTGTTTGATTCCAACCTCTGCCCACGGAACTAATCCGGCTAGTGCGGTGATGGCGGGGATGAAGGTAATTCCGGTGAATTGTGATTTGGATGGAAACATTGATATTGAAGATTTGCGCACCAAAGCTGAAAAACATTCTTCAAATCTTGCCGCATTAATGGTGACCTATCCATCTACCCATGGTGTCTTTGAATCTGGCATTCAAGAGATTTGTACGATCGTTCATACTCACGGGGGCCAAGTGTATATGGATGGCGCGAATATGAATGCTCAAGTGGGGCTTTGCCGTCCCGGTGACTTTGGTGCAGATGTTTGCCATTTGAATTTGCATAAAACGTTCTGTATTCCCCATGGCGGCGGTGGTCCTGGAATGGGTCCGATCGGAGTTGTCGCCCATCTAGCACCATTTTTACCAAGTCATAGTGTCATTCCGATGGGTGGTTCGCAGGCGATCGGTGCCGTATCAGCGGCTCCCTGGGGTAGTTCTAGCATTTTGCCAATTTCCTGGATGTATATTGCCATGATGGGGAGTGAGGGCTTAACTAATGCGACCAAGATTGCAATTTTGAATGCGAACTACATTGCTAAACGCCTTGAAGGACACTATGACGTGTTGTATAAAGGTGCAAATGGCTTGGTTGCCCATGAATGTATTCTCGATCTTCGTGAATTCAAAAAGTCGGCAGAAATCGAAGTCGATGATATTGCAAAACGGTTGATTGACTATGGTTTCCATCCGCCGACTGTATCTTGGCCAGTTGCTGGAACCGTCATGGTTGAACCCACAGAAAGTGAATCATTGCCAGAACTCGATCGGTTCTGTGACGCGATGATTTCCATTCGCGAAGAGATCCGTGCTATTGAATCCGGCAAAGTCGATCGTGCTAATAATCTTCTAAAGAATGCGCCTCATACGGTGATTGATTTAGTAGATGATGAATGGAATCGACCCTATGCGCGATCGATCGCAATCTTCCCCACCGCTTGGACAAAAGCACATAAGTTCTATCCTGCGGTAAACCGGATTGATAATGCTTGGGGCGATCGGAATTTGGTTTGTTCCTGTTTGCCGATGGAGGCTTATGGCGATGGTTAATGTGAATTAAGATTAAGCGTCCAGACTGGTTTTTGTCGATCGGGGTAGCTAGTGCAGAACGTCAAGACGAGTTGCGGGGGAGTTATGTTATTTGGCTATAATCAAACCAATATAACAGCCAGTCGAAATATCTTATGAACCTTGCTCTAGAGCGTGAATCACCACCCCTACGTCAAGACGAAAGGGCAGGGCGGTTTCATACTAGGGAAATAAAATAAATGGGCCTAGATTTATATCATTCAGTGCTAAGAAAATGAGGATGGACTGATATTGTAATCGTTGGTCAGTCCATGTCCCTCATCACTCAATTAAAACAAATTT
>JAPLHZ010000262.1 GCA_026389365.1 Cyanobacteriota bacterium | reverse complement strand
TTTTTCTTTAGCCCATCCATTTCGATTGCTTGCATTACCTTTTGCCGTAAATCGGAACTATATGGTTTTGGCATTGTGATTGCTCAGACAATTCGCTTTCTTTCTATCTTATGTCCTAACCTAGCTGGCTATAGCTATATCAATTTAACCTTCAGGATATGTCATGAAAACCGAACAACTTAGATGGAGTACCGAACAAGGTTGGACTGGGTTTACCTTGCCTAGCAAGTTAGCCGCTCATCTAGTAATAGTATTCGGTGAAAAAAATCTTCTCAAGACAGAACGTTTTTTTCAACCCCTTAAAGATTTATACCCGAAATCAACACTTCTAGGATGTTCCACCGCAGGTGAAATTTATGGTGCTCAAGTTGTAGATGGTGAGATTATCGCGACAGCGATCGAATTTGAACATACGGAAATCCAAGGTAATTACCTGTCTGTCAAAGACTACGAAAATAGTTTTGCGGCAGGCGCGAAATTAGCGCAAACCTTCGATCTAGATGGCTTAGTCCATTTATTTTTGCTGACCGATGGACTAGCTGTAAACGGTAGTGATTTGATTGCAGGCTTGCGATCGCAGTTGCCAGAGTCCGTCAAGGTTACGGGCGGCATGGCAGGTGATGGCTCTCGGTTTGAAGAAACCTTGGTAATTTGGAATGAAGCCTTGCAGCTAGCTGGTTTTCTTCATTTTCTGGCAGAAAGCGGTTTTGCTAGGTAGGCAGGCTCTACCACTGATCGCAGAGTAACGGCTTCCTTCAAAGCCAAGTATCACGGGAAAAGATATCAAATGGGTTCTATATGGCGATCGTATTAAAGTTGGGTATGGTTCTTTAGGCGGTTGGACAGCCTTTGGCCCGAAGCGCATGGTTACTAAATCCCAGGGCAATGTGTTGTATGAGCTTGATGGAGTATCCGCTTTAGATATCTACAAAAAATATTTAGGAGAATATGCTTCAGGCTTACCTGCCACAGGATTGTTGTTTCCGCTCAGTTTATACAATGAAACAGGCGATCGCTCAGTTGTGCGGACGATTTTAGCCGTAGATGAAACAGAAAAAAAACTCACATTTGCCGGTGATATCCCAGAAAATAGTATTGTACAGATGATGCAATTTAATTTCGATCGACTCGTCGATGGAGCCATAACGGCTGCCCAGAATAGCTTGGCAAATATTTCAGCTTCTCCCGATTTGGCAATATTAATTAGTTGTGTAGGACGTAAAATGGTGTTGAAGCAACGTATTGAAGAAGAAGTTGAAGGAGTCCAAGAAGTTGTGGGACTATCTACCATGCTCGCAGGGTTTTATTCATATGGTGAAATTGCCCCTACCGCCTTTGGCGATTGTAGCGAACTCCATAATCAAACGATGACAATCACCACTTTTTCAGAGCAATAGACCTTATATTTTTAATGACCTTATATTTAATACTATGCACAGGCTAATCCAGCGACAGTTAAAGAAGTATTTTAGTAACGAATACAGCGAGCTAGTTGCTAAATCAAATGATGAATCAAATGATAATTTGATTATAAGTCCATTGGAATGGGAAAAATTCATCAATGCAGTCGATGATGCTTATTCTCAATTTGACAACGATCATAGAATGATTGAACGATCGCTAGAGTTAAGTTCCGTAGAACTGTCAGAAGCCAATTCTCAATTGCAAGAATTGCTCACAACCGTTGAAGGTAAAGTTGTAGAACGGACTGCCGAAGTTCTGCAATCCAATAAAAAATTGGAACAGGCTCTGACGGATCTCCAAGAAATGCAAGTTCAATTGATTCAGTCGGAGAAAATTTCGGCTTTGGGGCAACTAATCGCAGGTATCGCCCATGAAATCAATAATCCAGTTAATTTTATCCACGCGAATCTGTGTCATCTCAGTTCCTACACTATTAACCTGCTAGCATTTGTGGAACTTAGTCAAAAATGTTGTTCAGACATGAATGTGGCGATTAACAAGATGGCTGAAGAAATTGACTTAGAATTTATGAAGAACGATCTGCCCAAAATCATTCAATCAATGGAAGTTGGTACTTCTAGAATTCGAGACATCGTTCTTTCCTTAAGAAACTTTTCCCATCTTGGTGAAGCCGAATTTAAACAGGTAGATATTCATCAAGGGATTGATGATACGTTGCTGATTCTTAAACACCGACTCTCTCGTCAGGGCAGTTCTTCACAGGTTGACGTGATCAAAGACTATGGCGATCTTCCTTTAGTGAAATGTTTCGCTGGTCAGTTGAATCAGGTCTTTCTAAACATTCTCGTAAATGCGATCGATGCGCTAGAAGATATTCAATCTATTAACTATAATCAAAAATCACCTACAACTCATAGCTGGATTAGGATTCAAACAACTGTGATTAACCATGCAATAGATGCTATCGGAAATTAGTCTAATGAGCTAAATTCAGAATACTAAGGTCCTAGATAAGGTTTGACATCATGAAAATGAGCTATAGGGATCTAGAAGGAAAACCAAAAACGCTGCAAAGCCTGACAGGTCTGAATC
>JAPLHZ010000351.1 GCA_026389365.1 Cyanobacteriota bacterium | reverse complement strand
CGAAACCGTGATTGACCAATTAAAGAACATTTCCCAGATTGAACATTCTCGCCATCGCAGCCCAACCAACTGCTTTATTAATATTCTCTGTGGACTAATTGCTTATTGTCATCAGCCGAAAAAGCCAGGATTGAGGCTGGAGTGGGTTTTAGCTCCTACGGCTTAAACAGAACTGACGTTACAATAGTTTGATGTGCGATTTAAAGCTCTTCATGTAGTTCCCAGAATCTACACCGACATCAGGATGATTTTCGTACTAATTTAGAAATTGATTTTGTACTTCCTTTTTCTGTTGCAATGATATGAAGATCAATATTCTTCTTTCTAACTCGCCGCATAATATCCTGTGTAAAGGAACCGCGAAGTAATTGTTTCCAACGGGATTGTTGACTTTCACCAATGACAATTTGCGTAATTCGCTGCTGTTCTGCAACGATCGCGATTGCTTCTACAATATTTGTGCTTTTGAGCTGTAAGAACTCCCCTTCAAATTCCTGACAAAGCCGTTGGCAAGTCTCAATATGTAAGCTTTCTTCTTTTGTAAGAAACCGATCGGGATGATTAATAAATAGGGCATAAAATTTTGCATTCATATAACCCGCAATCCGCGCACCTCGTCGAATGAGTTGTACTGAATTAGGATAGGTTGAAACGCAAACTAAAATACGCTCATGAATATTACAAACCTGTTCATGAGGATTTAGTTTTTTCTCGTCCTCTAAAGTGTCGGCGACTTCTCTCAATGCAAGTTCTCGGAGGGCAATTAAGTTACGCCTGTGGAAGAAATTACTTAAGGATTGTTCAATTTTTTCAGGCGCATAGATCTTTCCATCTCGTAAACGTTCCTGTAACGTTTCTGGAGTAACATCCACCACCACAATTTGATCGGCAGCGTCCAAAATCCGATCGGGAACCCGTTCTCGAACAATTACGCTAGTAATACGCGCAACAATGTCATTTAAACTTTCGATATGTTGAATATTTAAAGTTGAATAAACATTAATACCTGCATTTAAGACAAAGTCTACATCTTGGTAGCGCTTTTCTCGATCGGATCCCGGAACATTAGTATGGGCAAGTTCATCAATTAATACCAATTGGGGCGATCGTTCAATGATCGCCGTCGTGTCCATTTCTAAGAGATTGTTGATCGACCTCAGAGGAACTTTTTCCAAGCCTAGAGACTTATCAATTGTTTCCCTGCGTCCATGGGTTTCAACCAATCCAATAACGACATCAATCCCCTCCCCTTTCAGGGTATGAGCTTCCTCTAACATTTTGTAGGTTTTGCCCACACCGGGAGACATCCCAATAAAGATTTTGTGTTTGCCTCGTCGAGGGGATTGATAGGCAGTAGTCGGAGATGGCGTACTCAAATCTACTTCGATCGCATTGGGGTCAAACATTGTTGATTGGTATAGTTGGTTGGTTTGGTTGATTACTTCTGATCTAATGATAGATTCAACTTCAAAACATTCACACCAGGTTCACCTAAAATCCAAAGAATACGATCGTCAATGGCTTGATTAATCAGTTCTTGTAACCGACTTGGCTCCATCCCTCTAGCTTGGGATAGCCGTGGGATTTGAGCTTGGGCTGATTCTAAACTGATATGGGGATCGAGTCCAGATCCAGACGTATAGAGCATATCAGGCGTGGGCTTAATATTAGCTTGTCTTAAGCGTTGGGCTTCAGGTTTAATCCGATCGAACAAAGCCGGATTGCTGGGAGCGAGATTACTAGCGCCCGACGCACCTGTTTTTGCGACTTCTGGTAATGTTCCATATTCAATTGTACTTGGGCGACTCCAGAAATAACGATCGCTTTTGAAGGGTTGACCAATTAAGGTTGATCCAATGGGTTTACCTTCGGCATTCAGAACCAAACTTCCATTGGCTTGGTTTGAGAACAATGTTTGACCAATTCCCCAGGTTAGTAATGGATATAGCACAGCGGTTAAAATCCATAGTACCGCTACAATCCGAATTGATTTGAATAAATCTTGTGCAATGTTCATTTTAGAAGCGCTCCGGTTGGAAAATAACAACAAATAAATAGATACTCAAGGCCAGAGTTGTCATACCGAGTAGAACAATGGCAAACGTTTGGCCGCGATCGAGACTGATACCTGTTGCGGCTTGGACTGCGGGGGCGATCGTTACTGCCATCAAGAGTGAAAGTAGTAATGCTCTTGGAAGTCGTTTTTGCCAAAAGCGTGAGAGTGTTTCTTGCATAGGATTGGGTTTGAGTAGGGAGTTGAAGGGATTGAAACTAAATGGGTTTAAGCAAAACAGCTTTTAAGCTAATCCAACCGCAGTCACAGCAATATCAATGATCTTAATTGCAATAAACGGTGCAACTACACCGCCTAATCCATAGACCAGAATATTTCGACTTAGCAATTGATTGGCTGTGAGTGGTCGAAATTTCACACCTTTTAAAGCTAACGGAATCAATGCTGGAATAATTAAGGCATTGTAAATGAGCGCAGATAATACCGCAGATTGCATACTCGCTAAGCCCATCACATTCAGTTGACCAATTCCCGCCCCGGCGAAGATTGCAGGAATAATCGCAAAGTATTTGGCAATATCATTCGCGATCGAAAATGTCGTTAAGGCACCTCGCGTAATTAGTAATTGTTTGCCGATCGTGACAATATCAATCAATTTTGTCGGATCAGAATCTAAATCCACCATATTCGCTGCTTCCTTCGCCGCCTGAGTCCCGGAATTCATTGCAACTCCAACATTGGCTTGAGCTAGGGCTGGTGCGTCATTGGTTCCATCTCCAGTCATGGCGACGAGTTTACCTTTGGCCTGTTCAGCCCGAATGACTTCGATTTTGTCTTCGGGAGTTGCTTCTGCCACAAAATCATCTACGCCCGCCTCAGCCGCAATGACTGATGCAGTAATCCGGTTGTCGCCCGTCAACATCACCGTGCGAATTCCCATACGACGCAATTGATCAAAGCGTTCTTTAATACCGGGTTTGATAATATCTTTGAGATAAATTACACCGTAAATATCATTGTTCTGGCAAACTGCGAGAGGCGTACCCCCAAGTCTAGACACCGATTCATACTGAGTATCGAGTTCATCTGGAATTTTTCCCGATCGCGATCGAACAAATCCCTTCACCGCATCGACCGCGCCTTTGCGAACCTCAATGTTATTTGGTAAATCGGTTCCACTCATTCGAGTCCTGGCCGAAAACTCAAGCCCGATCGCTACCGATCGATCGATCGTCAGGCTGGCCCCAAGTTTTTCCGCCAAAATGACAATAGACTTTCCTTCTGGAGTTTCATCAAAAATACTGGCATTCAATGCAACTTGTGCGAGTTCTTTTAATGAATGTCCATTGACTGGAATGAATTCTTCTGCTAGTCGGTTTCCTAGGGTAATTGTGCCTGTTTTGTCGAGAATCAATGTACTAATATCTCCACAAGCTTCGACGGCACGGCCTGAGGTGGCAATTACATTAAACTGTGCAACCCGATCCATTCCGGCAATCCCGATCGCACTGAGCAGTCCGCCGATCGTTGTGGGAATGAGGGCTACTAATAATGCAATCAAAACCGCAACACTAACAGGAGATTGAGCGTACTGAGCGATCGGCAACAGGGTTGCAATCACAATCAAAAATACTTGAGTCAAGACCGCCAACAATACCGTTAAGGCAATTTCATTCGGTGTTTTGCTCCGTTCTGCACCTTCGACCAATGCAATCATCCGATCGATAAACCCCTTCCCCGGATCAGCCGTCACCCGAATCACCAATTCATCGGACAAAATGCGCGTGCCCCCCGTTACAGAACTCGCAATATCGGTTCCGGGCTGCTTCAATACGGGAGCCGATTCGCCTGTAATCGCGGATTCATCCACAGAGGCAAGCCCTTCAGTCACTTCACCATCCGCCGGAATAACATCTCCCGCAATTACCTTAATCAAATCGCCTTTGCGAAGCGCCGTTGAACTCACCTCTTGAATACTGCCATTGGGGGAAAGTTTACGGGCGATCGAATCTGATTTAGTCGCACGCAAAGAATCGGCTTGAGCTTTACCCCGGCCTTCTGCGACAGCTTCCGCAAAGTTTGCAAACAATAATGTGAATAGCAAAATCAATGTGATTAAGCCATTGAATACCATTGGATTTTTATCTGTGGCATTTCCGAATAGATTGGGATTAACGGTGACAAGTGCGGTGACTATTGTCCCAATCCAAACTAAAAACATGACCGGATTTCGCAATTGAACTCTAGGATCAAGTTTGAGAAATGCTTGTTTAACCGCGCGTTGATACAGACCTTTAGTCGAGACCTGACGGCCTTTGCGATCGGGCGATCGGGGTGGTTCAGATTGTAACGTTGTGATTTGGGAATTCATAATTCAATTGTAAAAGTGAATAGGAAATTGATTAGAGACCGGAACTAAGTTGAAACGCTTCAGCGATCGGACCCAAGACCAAAACAGGTAAGAAGGTCAATACGCCCAAAATCAAAATCACGACCCCAGTTACCCCGGTAAAGAGTCCTGTATCCGTTCTCAATGTGCCATCAGTCATCGGTACAATCTGTTTGAGCTTCATGCCGTCAGCCAATAGAATCAAGGCCACGATCGGCACATAGCGCCCTAACAACATGGAAACACTCGCACTCAAATTCCACCAGAGTGTTCCATCTCCTAATCCTTCAAATCCAGAACCATTGTTAGCGGCGGCTGATGTGTATTCATAGACGATTTGTGAAAGACCATGAAACCCAGGGTTGCTAATGCCTCTGAGGTCTTCAGGCAATAGTAAGGTGACTGCCGTTGGAATCAAGACCGCGATCGGATGAATCAACAAAATCACACTTGCAAGAATCACTTCAGCCTTCTCAATCTTGCGACCTAAGAATTCCGGTGTGCGTCCCACCATCAATCCCGTTAAAAAGACAGCCAAAATCAAAAAGATAAACAAATAGGCGGTTCCTGTACCCTGACCACCCCAAACAATCTGTAAAAATAGATTGAGTAATGTGGAAAAGCCACCGATCGGCATCAATGAATCATGCATCGCATTCACCGCACCGCACATCGTGGCAGTCGTAACGATCGCCCATAACGACGATGCAGACCAACCAAAGCGAATCTCTTTACCTTCCAGATTCGGAGCCATGCTTCCCAGTAAAGTATTGACCTGCCCATTCCCTTGAGATTCACCCCAAGCGGTCATAATCACCAATGGAATGAAAAATACCAACACAATGCCGTACACAAGCCAAGCCTGCCGTAAGTTCCCCATGAATAGCCCGTAGGTATAAATCAGTGAGGCCGGAATGACGACCATTGCGACAGTTTCAATGAAATTAGTTAAACCATTAGAATTTTCAAAGGGATGGGCTGAATTGATTCCAAAGAATCCACCCCCATTTTCTCCGAGTTGTTTAATCATTTCAAAATGTGCCACCGGACCCCGAGCGATCGCCTGAGTTGCGCCTTCTAATGTCGTTACTTGAGCTGCGCCTAACCAAGTCTCAGGAATACCTGCGGCAATTAGAACCAGGGTGCCCATGAATGAAATCGGCAATAAAATTCGGGTAATTGATTGCATCAGATCTTGATAAAAATTACCGAGCGATCGTCCCGTCAATCCCCGAATAAATGCAATCCCGACGGCCAATCCCGTGGCGGCTGAGGTAAACATCAAAAAGCCTAATGCAAAAACCTGAGAACTATAGCTGAGGGTAGTTTCACCAGAGTAATGCTGTTGGTCGGTATTAGTTAAAAACGAAATTGTCGTATGCAATACTAAATCCCAACTCAATCCGCCTACTTGACTGGGATTGAATGGCAGAATCGGCTGTAAGAACAGTATTAAAAAAACAGCAATTCCCATAACAATGTTGCTTACGAGAACGGCTTGAATATATTGCCAGCCACTCATTCCCTCTGGTTCATAAATTCCGATCGTACGCATGATCGCCCGATCGATCGGGCCAAAAATCGGATCTAAAAGTGTTGTCTTATGTAAAAAAACACGAGCGATGTATTTGCCCAGAAGCGGTGTAAGAATGATCACCGTGACCAATATCAGAGCAATCTGAATCCATCCCTGAAGCATAAAATCCTTAACCTATGTAGATTTGGTTCTATCATCGCGAGAATGGGACGATCGGACAAGGTATAGGGAGATATAGATTTATGAGATGTACTGTAGACCCTCTGTAGCATAGGCTCTGATGATTAGATTAGATATTTATCCAGTCTAGTGTTTAGACTGAATCTAAACGCTATAAACACTAATTTGTCACTAAAAAACCTTACAATAAGATATAGAACTATGCTATGAATTCCATGCAACCTACATTCTCCTATCCTTGGCGACGACGAAATCTAGTTGCGATCGCTTTGAGTTTAGGAATAGTGGTTGTTCTTGATTTTTCAACGCCTGCTGACTATGTAATTAGCTATTTGTATCTTTGCCCACTACTGTTTGCCATGGGACGATTCCCCAGGAAATTTATTTTAGGGTTAACTCTAGTTATAATACTATTAACATTGTTGAATTTAGGGTTGCCACATTACGCATCAGTGACATTTTCAACCATACTGAACCGGATCTTAGCTTCTGTCGCACTGGCTGTAACCGCATTTTTGTGCGACCGCAATATAATCTATGCCCAAGCGATCGCGAGTCAGAAAGCCGAAATCCAGTCAAAAAATCAATTAGCAGATCTTCGTGAAGACTTTGCAGGGACACTGACCCACGATCTAAAAACCCCAGTTCTTGGCGGGATTTCGACATTAGATGCATTTCTTCAAGGTGAATTTGGTGAGATTACCAATTCTCAAAGACAAGTCTTGATGACCATGGAGCGCAGTCATCAAACCAGTTTAAAACTACTCGATACTTTATTAGATGTTTATCGTAATGATACAAAAGGACTAGAATTAAAACTTGAACCTATTGATCTAACTGAACTTGTCGAAGAATCTGCAAATCAAGTCGCAATATTGGCTCGTCATCGTCAAATTCAAATCACAGTTCGTCATGGAAACTCTGAATTTCGTCGATCACTGTGGGTCAAAGCTGACGCATTTCAATTACAGCGAGTTTTGATGAATCTGCTCGTCAATGCGATCAATCATTCTCGACGGGGCGATCGGGTTGAAGTGGTTTTAGAATCTAATGGATTTCAGCAAATCGTAAAAGTTCTAGATCAAGGTGCAGGTCTGAATCTAGACGAACTCTCTCAACTCTTTCAGCGGTTTTATCAGGGGAGAAGCGATCGTCAAGCCCAAGGATCAGGTCTAGGACTCTATCTAGCACGGCAAATTATCACAGCACATCAAGGTACAATTTGGGCAGAGAGCCGATCGCCTAAAGGTGCCATGTTTGCAATTCAATTGCCTATTCATTCACCGTAAATTCAAGCTAGACACTTCACTATGCCAATTTCCGCAATTCGACTTTTGTTGGTGGAAGATGATGAGCTATTCAGATTAGGATTGCGGGTTCGATTGCAACAAAATGCAGACATAGAGAGCATTACCGAAGCGGAAGACGGTGAAATAGCATTAGCATTAGCATTAGCCCACCAAATGTCCTTTGACTTGGTATTACTCGACATCGGACTTCCCGGAATTGGCGGGATTGAAACCTGTCGGCAACTCAAAGCATCCTACCCGACATTACCCATTCTGATTCTAACGTCACGAGAAGACTCTGAATTACTCAAACGTTTAATTGAATTAGGCATTCAAGGCTATTGTTTAAAAGGAATTGCCGCTGAGAATTTGATTTTAGCCGTACGATCGGTTGCAGCAGGCGCATCTTGGTGGGATGCAACAGCCACCCAAACCATTCGCCAAACCCTAGCAAAAACAACGGCTAGTGAACCGGATCATAATCCCCTGACCCAACGGGAACGCGAAGTTCTAGAACTACTGACTGAAAGCAAAACCAATCCAGAAATTGCCCAAATTCTTTATATTTCTGCCGGAACAGTTCGGGTCCATGTTCATTCAATTTTGCACAAGCTAAATGCTCGCGATCGTATCCAAGCCGTTCTGATTGCGAAGCAGCAGGGTTGGTTATCTCTCCCCTAATTTCCTCAAATCCCTTTCCACAAACTCGTCGTCTCACGCAAACTAACAAACTCACCATTGCCCAAAATCAAATGATCCAAAACCGGAATTGACAACACATCTGAAGCCTTGAGCAATTGTCGGGTCAATTCAATATCTTCATTACTCGGTTCTAAATTCCCAGAGGGATGGTTGTGGGCCACAATAGCACTCACCGCACCCTGTTTGATTAACGATCGAAAAATCTCCCGAGGATGGGCCAAGGTCTCCGTTGCCGTCCCGATCGTCACCACTTGTTTACCCATGATGGCATTCTTCACATCCAACATCACCACTGCAAAGCGTTCCTGAGATTGCCACATCAAGTCATAACTCAGCGCCGAGGCGGCAATAGATGGATCACTCACCACCGTTTTTTCAGGTGGCCCGATTTGATAAACCCGTTTACCAAGCTCGATCGCCGCCAAAATAGTCGTAGCCTTTGCCGGACCCACACCGTGAATTTCAGTCAATTCCTTGAGGTTCACCGATCGTAGCGCCACCAAGGGATCCCGGTTACATTTGCCAATTTCCTTCAGCAACAATTGCCCCAGCCCAAGGGCCGAAAGCTTCCCAGAACCTTGTCCCGTCGCTAATAAAATTGCAATCAACTCCGCTGTCGAAAGCACCTGAGAACCTTGAGCCGCTAAGCGTTCACGAGGTCTTTCGCTGGGCGACATATCTGCAATTCGTAACTGGTAAATCATAACTGGGTCTCGATAAATCCTCAGTTTAGTTATCCCAAAACCGAGAATTTTCGATTATTTCCCCTGACTCAAATCCTTGATTTCAGACTCCACCATCAACTCTACCAACTGCTTAAATGAATACTCCGGTTCCCAATTGAGGTATTTCTTCGCCTTATCGATCGCCCCAACCAATTGCACGGCCTCATCCGGTCTATAAAATTCTGGATCAACCGAAACATAGGCTTCCCAATCCAAATTCACCGCATCAAATGCGTAAGTAATCAACTCTTTCACAGAATGACTTTTTCCACTGGCAATGATATAGTCATCCGGCACATCTTGCTGCAACATCAACCACATCGCCTTCACAACATCTTTGGCATAGCACCAATCTCTAACCGCATCAATATTGCCCAGCTTCAATTCCGTCGCCAGTCCCAGCTTAATCATCGCTGCCGTCCGAGTAATCTTGCGAAACACAAACTCCGCCCCACGACGGGGAGACTCGTGAGTGTAGGTAATCCCGCAGCAAGCATAGAGATTGTACTGAGTGCGATAGTTGATGGTCATCCAATGGGCATAGGCTTTGGCCACACCGTAAGGATTTCGCGGACGGAAAGCGGTGCGCTCATTTTGGGGAGATTCGTCGGGTTGACCGAAAACTTCGCTGCTGGAGGCTTGATAAAACCGGGCATCAGGTTTACAGCGCCGAATCGATTCGAGTAGCCGCGAAACACCAAGGGCCGTATATTCTGCTGTCAGTGCAGGCTGAGTCCAGGAAAGAGGGACGTAGCTCTGAGATGCAAGGTTATAGATTTCATCGGGCTGAGACTCGGTAATCACGTCCATGAGTGATGATTGATCCAGCAAATCGCCTGACAGAATATGAAGTTCTTTCCCTAAATGGGAAACGCGTTGGAGATTGCTAGAACTCGATCGGCGAACTAACCCAAAGACTTCATAGCCTTTTTCAACGAGGAGTTCAGCTAAATACGATCCGTCTTGTCCGGTCAAGCCCGTGATAAGTGCGCGTTTTGTCATAGGAAAAATAATAGAGAAATCTAGTTAATTGACTCTAGGCTAGTCTAAAGCACGCCGCCACGATCGGTACGAGACTTTAACTTAGCCTTATAAATTTAAGCTAGACACATAAAATGCTGGTTCCAGAATTAAGGAACCAGCATTTTACTTGCAGAATGTATTTTCAGAACTTAAACGATGATGGGGTGTCGGCGTAATTTAATTGCCACTCACATCCAGGACCTTAGCCACACTCAAAACATCCTTATCGCCACGCCCAGAGCAATTTAACACCACCGTGGGGCTGCCTTCGAGTTGAGGACAGAGAGTTTCAAGGTAAGCGATCGCATGGGATGTTTCTAGGGCTGGAATAATGCCTTCAATACGAGAAAGTCGCTGGAATGCATCTAGAGCCTGCTTGTCGGTCACAGCATAATATTCAGCGCGTCCGACTTCCATCAGGTAACTGTGTTCGGGTCCAACACCGGGATAATCTAGGCCCGCACTGATGGAATGTGGCTCAATCACTTGGCCATCCTCATCCTGAAGCAGATAACTCATAGCTCCATGCAAGACTCCGACCCGGCCTTTCGTCAGGGTTGCTGCATGTTTGTCGGTATCAACCCCAAAACCAGCGGCTTCGACCCCAATAATACGAACAGATTTTTCATTGATAAACTCGTTGAATAATCCCATGGCATTAGATCCACCACCCACGCAGGCCATGATGATGTCTGGTAAACCGCCCCACTTTTCGAGACATTGCGCACGGGTTTCTTTACCAATGATTGAGTGAAAATCACGCACCATCATTGGATAGGGATGCGGCCCAGCAACAGAACCGAGAATATAGTGCGTGGTTTCGACGTTTGTTACCCAGTCGCGAATCGCTTCAGAAGTCGCATCCTTCAGGGTTGCCGTGCCGGAGGAAACAGGCGTAACGGTGGCTCCCATGAGGCGCATTCGGAAGACATTTAACGACTGGCGTTCCATGTCGTTAACGCCCATATAAATGATGCATTCAAGGCCAAAACGAGCACAAACAGTGGCGGTGGCGACTCCATGCTGTCCGGCTCCGGTTTCAGCGATGATCCGCTTTTTGCCCATGCGTTTGGCGAGGAGGGCTTGGGCGAGGGCGTTGTTGATTTTGTGCGCGCCTGTGTGGTTTAGGTCTTCGCGTTTTAGATAGATTTGGGGTCCGGTGCCGTCAGGTCGAGCGTAGTGTTCGGTGAGGCGTTCGGCGAAGTAGAGGGGATTTGGGCGACCTACGTAGTCTTTGAGCAGGCCGTTGAGTTCGGTTTGGAAGTCTGGATCTTTGGCGTAGTGGTGATAGGCTTCTTCGAGTTCAAACAGGGCGGGCATCAAGGTTTCGGGGACATATTTGCCACCGAATTGGCCGAAACGACCGAAGGCATCGGGACGATTTTCAATGGCGATCGGATTCGGGTTTGCGGGAAGCGGTGTCATGGTCACGGCACGGAACCTGAATATTTTAGTAGGTGGGTATTAAGTTTCATTATAAGATTGCCAGAGTCACATGTTACAGTCCTTTTCTCCCCAAGATCTTCGGCTATGTCCAAGTCTAAAGCGACCGATCGTACTGTTTACCGTGAGTTTGGGCAATCGACCGATGCTGCATTTGAAAAGGCTGTGCCCGATCTGTCGCCCGGTCAACAAAATTTACGCATTCAAATGTCGAAGAAGGGCCGAGGTGGGAAGACGGTGACGGTGATTTCGGGATTTCAGCACAATGAAGCGAGTTTGGCGGCACTAGCAAAGAAGCTAAAGGCGCAATGTGGGACGGGCGGGGCAGTTAAGGACGATACGATCGAAATCCAGGGCGATCATAAGGTTAAGCTTTTGGAATTGGTAACGAAGTTGGGCTACAACGCGAAGCTGAGTGGGGGCTAGTTGGTGCGATCAGGTTTGGAGTAAGGTGGAAGGGCAATCGAATTGGTAAGTGCCGATTGAATCTCGGGATATTACGTTAGGTAGCGAGGTTTTATGCAACAAACTGGACAAATTGGGCTAACCAAGGATCAATGGAGTGAAATAATTCTCAGCAACGAATTAACACAAGAATTTGACATGTCGATTTTTCAGGCTTTGTATTCCTTCAATGATCACAAGGCGTATGCGAGTCAGATCGGTCTATTACTTGGCGTTAAAGGAAAATCGCTACATGCACCAATAAATTTGGAGATTGGCAGATATGCAAAAAGAATCTCTAAAATTTATGAGATCCAATTCACCGAAAGAAGTCTAGGAAAATATAGATATTGGGACCTATTTTTCAATGGATGGGACGAAGGTAACTATTTTGTTTGGCAATTAAGATCTGAGATTGTAGCGGCTCTTGAAAATTGTAAGCTAACGGGTGAACAGCCCTATCCAGAAGAATTGGTTTTGGAAGATAGTTTCTTTTTAATTGAGGGAGCTAAACGAACAGTTACTGTCAATGCTTATGAGAGGAACTCTAAAGCACGAAAGTTATGTATCGATCATTGGGGCGCTTTGTGCGCTGTTTGTGGTTTTGACTTTCAAAAGACTTACGGCAATATTGGTTCTGGTTTTGTCCATGTTCACCATTTAGTACCCGTGTCAGAAATTGGCAAGTCATACCAAGTGAACCCAGTTAATGATCTGCGTCCCATATGTCCAAATTGTCATGCCATGCTTCATACCTCTAATCCACCTTTAGGTGTTGAACAATTAAAGGGATTAATTAAGGCAAGACAATTAGGCTAGAGCAATTCACCCATAAGCTAAAATTAGAATATCAGCCGATCGATTGAAAAAACGCCATGGTCATCCGACACCCCCGTTACACTAAAGCAAAAGATTGCACTTTGAAGTAGCTGAGGCTCAGCGTATGTTTATTCATCACCGTTACCCTCCTCTTCGATCGCTTGCAAGGCCAGCAGAATCTCTTCTTCCTTAGCATCAAACGTATCTTCATCCATGGCCCCTAGATCAAACGCCATTTGTAACTGAAGCAGTTGCTTACTCAAAACCGTTTTAGGGTCAAAGTCATCCATAACCCGCTCGTGAATTTGGTCGGCAATCCAGGTCAACCCCGTAAGCGGCGCAGCTAGAAGATCAAAAATCATTGGAGAACATTCCTAGTTAAGTTGGGCGAAATTATAGGGAGCTGTGAAGTTGTTGTAGCGGATTTTGAGCCGATCGGGGAATTGCGCATCTAAACCCTCAACATACTGCGCAAATAGCTCTTCAGTATCCCAAGAAATCAAGAACGCCGCATTATAGATCATCGCCTCACTCAATACATCATTCTCGATTTGTTCAATAGACAATGGTGATAATTTTTGACGAAATTCATTAACGATCGCATTTCGTCGTTGGACCATTGCACTCTCGATCGCCTGCCCAAGTTTAATTACCGTATCCATCCCCATAGCTTGACCTTGATACTGATCTCGCTCATTCGCCAATTCCTTATTTTCCAACATCATTTGCTGAAGTTCAGATTCAGGTTCCCAAAAGATTTTTACACTCACTTCGCGGTAGCCATCTAGCTTACTCAAAAGCGATCGCATTACATCTTGATAGGGCACAAAAAGTTCCGCCTCAACCGTTTCCCAATCTGCAACCGTCAACCCAAAGCGCAATGGTAACAGATTACGATAACCTGCTGTCATAGCCGTTTCCAAGACTCGTTCGTGCCCCAGAAGATTGCGGCGACTAGCAAGATATTTGGATTGTTTAGCGGCTGAATACAATAGGGTCAAGCCATCGAATTCTTTGGTTTCGATCGGTTGTTGATCGAGTCCTTTCAATGTATCGAGAACAGCGCGATCGCCATTCAATTGCTCAGGAAGAATGCCGTAGAGATAAAGTCCGTGGGTCATGGTAGTTGTTGAGTTTAGGATTTTACGGAGAGTGAATCGCTAGTTAAATTAAAGGCTGAGAAGTCAAAACAAGTTGTAATTTGGCATGAATTAAATCGATATTAGCAAGACCAAGCTCAACTTCACCTTGAACAACGATTCCTGTATTCAACAATCGATCTAAGAGTTCTAGTAACGTAGGTTTTGCCGAAGGTTGGCCGGGGTAATAGCCACCTTCCCTAGGGAGCAGACTTCCGGCTTCACCTAAATCAAGATTCAAACTCGCGGGTTCAATATCAAAAATTTTACAAATTTCAACAACTTGTTCCGCCAGCTTTTTCAGACTATCGGACGCATTGTCGAGTTGTTCATCACTCAAATCACCGCGCTCCATACTCCGAATCACCTGTGCTTCCATAAGTTGCCGAATTAATTCAGTCACGGTCAACAATAGGGGAGCTAATCCAGCATTTGGCTTTTCGGGTTTAATCTTAGACTTAATCGGGATTATAGGTTGCTGAGTGGGGGTGAAAACAGCGTCGATACTCATTGGGCTTGGGGGGTGGGGAGAAGGGGTTTGCGGAGTTCTAGTTCGAGGGCAGCAATCCGATCGGTAAGCGCTTGATTCTGGGCGAGAAGCGTTTGGGTTTGTTCTTGAAGTTGTGAATTCTGAGAACTCCAGTGAGGATTGTTTTCCCACCAGTTAATACCGATTTCACGCGCTTTATCCACCGATGAAATCAGGAGCCGAATCCGTATATTCAGCAATTCCGTTTGAGCAACGGAGACGGAAATATCTCCGGCAATCACAATGCCTTTATCGAGGACGCGCTCAAGCACATCAGCAAGGCTGGATCCCCCGGTGGCTGTAGCGATCGGGCTGCGTTGAGGACTATTGAGTTGGTTCATGGTGAAAACTGGGGGCTTGGGGTTTAGAAGATTCGATCGGGGGGCTATCCGATCGCAAAGAAATGGCGATCGCGTTGAGCTAATCGAGCAGATTTAGCAAGATTACGAATGGACTCGACAACTTTGCTGCGGGGTAAACTAAGATCGCTTTCAATTTGGGAAAGCCTTGCACCATTTTCACAAGTTTTTAAATATTGGTGAAGTTGATCTTCAAGCTTAGGTTCATCAGATTGTACCGTAGTAATCGCGTCTTCAAATTGATCAAATCCACCGAAGGATTCATCGGATTCTAAGGGCAAATCAGAGGTGACAAATTCAAATCCATCCAAAGGATCAAGAGACTCGGCCTCAAATAAATCTAATTCTAGACTTGATGCAAGTTCTATAAAATCTCCCGATTCTTGGACTTCATCGAGACCACCCTGCATAGTTTCATCGTCTAGGCGAGCCATTGTCTCTTCGATCGGTTTCTCAAATGCTTCACCCATTAAGCTTTCCAGTGTTGCAGCTATCGAGGCTTGGGCTGATTTTTTAAAAGCTTCAGCAATGGGAGGTTTAATGGATAATTCAACTGGTTCTTCAACGATCGGTTTTTCAATTACATCAACTATCGACATCGAGAGCACAGGAACTAAGTCACGCAGAACCGATGATTCATTAATAATATTCGCTTCAGGACGAAGAATATCCCAAAGTAATGTCGTAGATTCAGCGACCGAAAGTGGCGACCTAGATCTCAAAATATCAATACAGAGATCTCGAAATTCGGCATTATCGAGTGAAACTTCGAGTTCGTGATCTTTGCAAACTTTGGCAATCATCAAACAAGATCGCAACCCAGATGCTCCAATTCCAGAACCTTCACTGGATTGCGTTCCTTCGCGAAATGCCCGGACAATATTAACAATCGTGATGGCAGTCGCCCGATCGAGTTCAGTTTTTTGAATAACGATTTCTTGTTGAGTTAGCTCGTCAGGTTCTGGCACATCTATTGTAATCA
Organism: Cyanobacteriota bacterium; assembly: GCA_026389365.1. GTDB lineage: Bacteria > Cyanobacteriota > Cyanobacteriia > Leptolyngbyales > Leptolyngbyaceae > JAAFJU01. The sequence goes on along the minus strand of JAPLHZ010000351.1, from coordinate 4,913 downwards.
GGCGATCCATCAAGGCATCTTGAGTCGAATGCACACCGCAATATTCTTCAGGATTGGATGTAAAAATAGCACGGAAGTTTGGACTGACTTTAACATATTCAACCCCATTTCTTTCTGGCGGCAAAATGAGAATCTTTTCTTCTAAGACCGATAGAAGAATGTTGTTAACTTCAGGGCGCGATCGGTTGAATTCATCATAAATCAGCGTATATCCTTCACGACAAGCCAACGTCAAACGAGAATCTACCCATGTGTGACGAACGCTATCTTCGACTTTGAGAACAGTGTGAATATAGTTATCGACCAGCTTTTTATGGGTATACCCCGATTGTTTGCCAATCATATCGGCTGATTTGGCTTCATCATCTCCAAACATCAACATCATGGGCCGTTGAAGTAAATCAGCCAAATGTAATGATAATGTGGTTTTCCCGGTTCCGGCAGGTCCACGAAGGTGCACCGGGAAACCAGACTGAAGGTATCGCAATGCCCGCGCCGTCAAGCGTTCTATCGCGGGGGTACTGACAAATCGACGGGGGCTAGTACGAAGAATGGTCGCCACGGTTAAAAATCCTAGAATTCAAGGGGGATTGGGTCTGGAAAGAGGGTTCGGGTTTTTAGGCTCGATCGGATCGGGTTACACGGTCGAAGGCTGATTGATTTCAGTCTTAGCCTGGTTAGGCCCGATAGTAGGACCGATCGCGTTGAACAACGTCGCCCGATCGGATGAGCTGCTGTAATGCTTGAACCAATTCACTACGGCTTACCCCTACAGTGGCCTCAAGATCCGATAAACGAACACCCGACAGAGAATTTACGGTTGCCAATAGTTTTTCAGACAGCGTACTGACAGGAGCGATCGGCTCAATCATTGGCTCTATGAGCGTTTTTCCGATCGGAGCTTTAGGTATAACTTGAGGTTTAGTCGAAGCTATAGCATCAGATTGTGTAACGGATTTTGTAACAGATTTCGCTTGGCTTGGGACCGGAGACTCTTGAATTACGAGTTTGAGAAAGTCTTCAATAGATTCGGGACCGATCGATTGAACTCCAATAGCAGATGAAACATGATCGCCCCAAACATAATCTCGAATCGCCTGAACAGCAGCTTTACGAGCAACGGTATCTGAGGCAAATTGTACAAACAGTGCTTCCACATCTGCCGATCGTTGACGATGCGTTTCTTTCAACATGGCCGAAATCTCGGCGGACTGGGCCTTACGATCGCAGCGGAATTCTTCTAGCAACAAGCATAAATCAGTGGCGGCAATCAATCGGCGATCGTGTAATTCATAGAGAAATTCTTGGACTTCCTGACGACGCGCACTTGCTTCGACTTCCCGTCCCGCTTGATCGCATTGGGCTTCGAGTTGACGATCGAGTTCATCGGCTCGGAGTTTTGGCAAGACTTGGTTCAGTTCATCTCGCAATTGGGTCGCCATTTCTGCATGTTCGGCTTGATGCTGCGATCGGAGTTCTGCAACCGTTCGCGATCGTTCCACGACCTCCGCTTGACGAGTCTGTCTGTCCTGTTGCCAAATATCTTTAAGTGCCATAATAAACGTGCCTTAGGTGAACGGGGATAGTGGGCTGAATTTTAGATAAGTAGTTGAACGCATTGAGGCTTGTAAATATCAAAAATGGTCAGGAAGCGACTTGCCCCTGACCATCTTCAATGACACGTCTTGTAGAAATATGTCCTTTAAAACATGTCCCGTAACATTAAGCCGCAGGAATTGCCGCTTGGGAGGTAAGGCCCACTGCTTCTGCATACTTCAGATAGGTTTCAACCGACGCGATGACCACGCGAGCTTCAATGGTCAATAATTCGATTCCGACCAACGAAACGCGAACCCAAGCATCAATCACAATGCCCTTGTCCAAAATCCGATCGACCACTTCTGCCAAACTCGAAGAAGAGTTCACTTTTTCAACAGCCATGATAATTCCCCGTAGGTTTACTTAAATACAACTTCAACATGTAGCAAGACGCAGCATGAAGCGCTTTTAATGATGCACAAGGCACTGTTTAAGACGGTTATGACGTCGTTATTTATAAGGTTCACTTAGTTGAATGAAAATCTACTAAGTGATTTCACTCAACTTTAGAGTTGTGTCTTATTTACAGACAATTTCATTTCATTTCGGCTTCATTTCGATCGCTCATCAGGGCGTGATCCTTTCTAAAGCCTTTAGGAACGGTTGTATTTCAAGAACACCTGTATAATCATGGCAATCTTTTTATAAGTAGTTGGGTTTGAGATTCGGGATGGCACATCAAAAATCGTTCAGATTGGGTCAAAGCAATACAGCACGTTCCTTGCGTGTCTCACAAGCTCTCGCTCAGGGAGTGGGGACGGTTTTATTAAGTTCGGTCACTTGTGCCATGGTTTTGGGTGTGCCCTCAATATTGGGTTCAGTGAATGTGCGTGATATTGCTATAGCCCAAACTGCAACGCCCTCGACGGCAACTGATGCTAGTCCTGCTTCAGCACAGGCCATTAACACTCCAGGCGCAGCCAAGAACGGAAATTCTTCAGATTTGACATTTGCTTGGTTGCCCTGGATTCTGGTACTAGGCGTAATCGGCTTAGCTTGGTGGTTATTAAAAGGTAGGGACAACGACGCGGCTAGTTTGCCAGTGGAACCGATCGGATCTACCACATCTGTGCCTGCAAGTTTAGATCCAATCATGCCAGTTACAGACGCAGCATTACTACTTGACCCCAATCCTCGTTCATCAGACCCGACCAGCTCTACCAATCCGGTGGGGGATGATTCGATCGTTGCCGTTGATCACGATGTTGATAGCCATGGCGCGGCAACCGCACAGGTCAGCCCTCGCGATAGTGCAGGCAATTCGGGTGGATTGAAATTCCCACCGATCGATTCCTCAATCAATCCAAAAGATATCGCGATCGCCGGTGTCGCTGCCAATACGGACGTAGCAGATCCGATAGTCCCAGCGCTCATGCTTCCCCATGAACCGATTACTCAATTGCCACCAGACCTCCATGCGCCGATAGATTCTGCGTCCCCCACAACAGATTCAAGCGAGAGCGATCCGACGATCGTCCAAAATAGTCCCCCACTGAGTCAACTGGATCCTAATGGATTACCTGTTACCGCCGGAATCGCCGCCGGGATAGGTGCGGCAGTTCTCGGTAAGAACACGGATAGTTTGACCGCAGATCAGTTGGCTAACGTGGATCAGGATCTTCCTGATTTGGCCAGCGGGTACGGCGAAAGTCGAATAGTCCTGATGCCCCGCGATCCCCAATGGGCTTATACCTACTGGGACATCCCCGACGAACATCGCCAATCAGTGCGTTATCTGGGCGGCCAGCAGCTTGCTCTTCGGCTGTACGATGCGACGGACTTAGACCTTAACAAGAACAAGCCCCACAGCGTTCAGCAGTATGCCTGTGATGAATTGGCGAGAGATTGGTATTTGCCGATTCCAGTCAGCGATCGGGACTATATTGCAGAGATTGGGTATCTAACAGGTTCAGGGGAATGGCTTCTCTTGGCCCGATCGAACCGGATTTCGATTCCCCCCGTCTACCCAACCGATTGGATGGACGAGCAAACCATCACCGTGGATTGGGAAGAACCCTTACAAGGCAGGACATTCCTCCAACTTGTCCCTCCCGGAAGTGCTGAACCTCAAACCAATGAAGCATTCCATGACCAAATCTTTAACCTAGCCTACGGAATGGATCAGGAATCGCGGATTGCAGGATCGCTCTTTGGATCCATGCACCAAATCCCGTCGGAGTCATTGAGTTCCTTTGTCTTCCCGGCAGGTGCGGGGCTTTGGGCGAATGAATTCCCCTTGGGATTGACCGCATCAGGGATTGGCATGTCGGGCATTGGTATGTCGGGCATTGGTATGTCAGGCATTGGAATGGGGATATCGATACCGCCCGATCGATCGAGGAAATTCTGGCTGGTGGCGGATGCGGAACTCATTGTCTACGGCGCAACCGAACCCGATGCCCAACTCACCATAGGGGGAACTCCAGTGAAACTCACACCGGAGGGAACCTTTAGAATTCAACTATCGTTCCAAGATGGCAATTTAGATTTCCCCATTATGGCGATCGCAAAAGACGGTCAACAAATGCGACAAATCCATATGACCTTCGATCGGAATACACCATTACGTAAAACAAATAGTAAAGAGGAGGCTACGGACGAGAATTATTAATTCATTTGAATGATTGATTAGTTTGGATAGCTTAATAAAGTTAAGCGGATGAATTAACTTTATAAATTGAGTGAATCCAAAGCCAAAACTTAGGACACAATAAAAGACCCTTATCTGTTTCCCATAATTTTATGAGTCTTCCTCCAGCCGATGATGTTTTTTCCGAAGGATTTAGCGCAGGCATTCAGGTTTGGCTAGTTTTTCTACTAGCGTTTTATATTCTGAGGTATCCTGCACCGTTGAGCATTATGCTGGGGGCTATAGCTGGGGTTTCAGCTGGATTTATTGTCGGTTGGTGGTCCGCAAAACCCAATGCTGTGGTTGAGGAAATAGTTGAAGAAAATAGCCTAGAAGAAGTGGCCCAAATCCGATTTCGTAAGCGACGTAACTACGCACGGATGCGTAATTCTCGCAATAAGCCTGAGGTAAAATGGGACTGGAATATGGTGAAAGATAACCTAGTTTTTTGGCGACGATAGTAGTCCGTCCGCCATAGTTCATGAATGGCCCAATTCAATTCATAATTAAAAACGGGAGAGCCACTTCATTAAGGAGCTTTCCCATTTTTGGTTCTCCCAGAATTCCCGTGGAGGACGCTAGATGTGGTTTGAAGGCAATTGACAATCCTAGGGAATTTAGGTTGCTGGAAATCGCGTATACCCATTAAGGTCGAGAGTGAGGCGTTGAAAGAGACGATTCACAT